>NZ_FMDK01000104.1 GCF_900091995.1 Streptomyces sp. MnatMP-M17 | reverse complement strand
TGCCACCCGGACCGGGTGGCCGCCCCTGGGTGTGCCGGACTTCTTCCCGCCGGGCCGGATCCGGTCCAGCCGGTCCGGTCCGGCCGGATCCGGCGAGGTCAGACGAGCGCGCCGCCCGGCAGCTCGACCTTCGCGCCCAGCTCCACCAGCTTCTCCATGAAGTTCTCGTAGCCGCGGTTGATCAGATCGATGCCGTGCACCCGGGAGGTGCCCTGGGCCGCCAGGGCCGCGATCAGATACGAGAAGCCGCCGCGCAGGTCGGGGATGACCAGATCGGCGCCCTGGAGCCGGGTGGGCCCTGAGACGACCGCGGAGTGCAGGAAGTTGCGCTGGCCGAAGCGGCAGTCGGAGCCGCCCAGGCACTCGCGGTAGAGCTGGATGTGCGCGCCCATCTGGTTGAGCGCGGAGGTGAAGCCGAGCCTCGACTCGTACACCGTCTCGTGGACGATGGAGAGACCGGAGGCCTGCGTCAGGGCCACCACCAGCGGCTGCTGCCAGTCGGTCTGGAAGCCGGGATGCACATCCGTCTCCAGCGCGATCGCGTTGAGCGAGCCGCCCGGATGCCAGAAGCGGATGCCCTCGTCGTCGATCTCGAAGGCGCCGCCGACCTTGCGGTAGGTGTTGAGGAAGGTCATCATCGACCGCTGCTGTGCGCCGCGTACGAAGATGTTGCCCTCGGTGGCCAGCGCCGCCGACGCCCAGGAGGCCGCCTCCAGACGGTCCGGGATGGCCCGGTGCGTATAGCCGTCGAGCCGGTCGACACCGGTGATCCGGATCGTCCGGTCGGTGTCCATCGAGATGATCGCGCCCATCTTCTGGAGCACACAGATCAGATCCTCGATCTCCGGCTCCACCGCGGCGTTCGACAGCTCCGTGACGCCCTCGGCCAGCACGGCCGTCAGCAGCACCTGCTCCGTCGAGCCGACCGACGGATAGGGCAGCCGGATCTTCGTACCGCGCAGCCGCTGCGGCGCCTCCAGATACTGGCCGTCCGCGCGCTTCTCGATCGTCGCGCCGAACCGGCGCAGTACGTCGAAGTGGAAGTCGATCGGCCGGCCGCCGATGTCACAGCCGCCGAGACCCGGGATGAAGGCATGGCCGAGCCGGTGCAGCAGCGGACCGCAGAAGAGGATCGGAATACGCGACGAACCCGCGTGGGCGTCGATGTCGGCGACATTGGCGCTCTCGACATGCGTCGGATCGAGGATCAGCTCGCCCGGTTCGTCGCCGGGACGCACGGTCACTCCGTGGAGCTGCAGCAGTCCGCGCACCACCCGTACATCGCGGATGTCCGGCACATTGCGCAGCCGGCTCGGGCCACTGCCGAGCAGTGCGGCGACCATCGCCTTCGGCACCAGGTTCTTCGCGCCTCGGACCCGGATCTCGCCCTCCAGCGGAGTTCCGCCGTGGACAAGCATTACATCGTCTGTGCCGGTCATGAATCTCGCGTTCCGGAGTGGGCGGGCAGGTGGCCAAGGAAAAGGGTAAGGGGCCGGGCCCCCTGTGCCGTAAGGCCCGGGACAGAGCCGGTGCGGAATGGAATCAGGTACGACACATACCGTTCCCTTTCCCTCGCGGACGGTCACCGGCCGCGCCCTTTCCCGGCCGTGCGCTCCCGCTGCCGCCGTGCGCCCTGAGCTGCGCGCACGCGGACCGCGCCGGGCATACCCCGTGGAGCGCGAAGATGCGGGATCATGTGTCGCATGACCGAGGTGTCCTCGCTCACAGGGCGGCTGCTCGTCGCGACACCCGCCCTCACCGACCCGAATTTCGACCGCGCGGTGGTCCTCCTGCTCGATCACGACGAGGAGGGCTCACTCGGCGTGGTCCTCAACAGGCCGACGCCGGTGGACGTCGGAGACATTCTGGAGCCCTGGGGCGAGTTGGCGGGCGAGCCCGGTGTGGTCTTCCAGGGCGGTCCGGTCTCGCTCGACTCGGCGCTCGGACTCGCCGTCATCCCGGGCGACGACGGACCGCTGGGCTGGCGCCGGGTGTACGGCGCGATCGGCCTGGTCGATCTGGAGACTCCGCCGGAGCTGGTCGCGCGGGCGCTCGGCTCGCTGCGGATCTTCGCCGGCTACGCGGGCTGGGGCCCGGGCCAGTTGGAGGCCGAACTGCGTGAAGGCGCCTGGTACGTCGTGGAGTCGGAGCCCGGCGATGTGTCGTCGCCGCGTCCCGAGCGGCTCTGGCGGGCGGTGCTGCGACGGCAGCGCAGTGAGCTGGCCATGGTCGCGACATACCCGGACGATCCCTCCCTCAACTGACTCTTCGTAAGGGCACCGGCCGAGGTGCGGTCGGCGTGTCGGCGCGATGTGTGAGCGTACGGATGCGGAGTGCATGGACCCGGAGCCTCCGACAGCGGCCCTTCGTGGGTACCCTTGGCTCCCATGAGCACTCTTGAGCCCGAGCGCGGGGCAGGTACGGGCACCCTCGTGGAGCCGACACCACAGGTGTCGCACGGCGACGGCGACCACGAGCGCTTCGCCCACTACGTCCAGAAGGACAAGATCATGGCGAGTGCCCTCGACGGCACTCCGGTGGTCGCACTGTGCGGAAAGGTCTGGGTACCGGGGCGCGACCCCAAGAAGTATCCGGTCTGTCCGATGTGCAAGGAGATCTACGAGTCCATGGGTCCCGGCGGGGACAAGGACAAGGGCAAGGGCGGTAAGGACAAGAGCAAGAAGTAGCGGCTGGTCCTCCGTCGCCGACGGCCCCCGGGAAGCGCACCTGTGTGCGTCCCGGGGGCCGTCGTGCGTTTCCGGCCGTCGCCGCCGCTGTTTCGCGGCCGTGTCCGCTGCAACGAAATGGTTGAGACCACTTGTCGGCGTGATCCAGCCATGCCTAGTCTCCTGCCTGTTGTGCAGCACGAAACGTACGTTGCGCATGCTGCAACGCCAACTCGTAGGGACCCCGGATGAAGCTTTCTGCCCGTACAGCCGCCCGTACAGTGGCCACAGGTGCTCGCACAGTTGCCGCGATTGCGGCTCTCGCGCTGGCCGGCCTCACCGCCACCGCCTGCGCGCCGCAGACCTCCGACACCAGCGCGACCAAGGACGAGAAGAGCGGCACCCTGCGCGTCTGGCTCTTCCAGGAGGTCAGCAACAAGCCCAAGGAGCAGGTCGTCGACGCGGCCGTCGCCGCCTTCGGCAAGGAGCACAAGGACACGAAGGTCGAGATCGAGTACATCCCGGTCGAGACCCGCGCCCAGCGCATCAAGGCCGCGTTCAACGACCCGAAGAGCGCGCCCGATCTGGTCGAGTACGGGAACACCGACACGGCCGGATATGTGAAGGACGGCGGACTCGCCGATGTCACCGCGGAGTTCAACGCCTGGGACGAGGCCAAGGACACCGATCCGACGGCCAGGCGGTCCGTCACGGTGGACGGCAAGATCTACGGCGCGCCGCTCTTCGTCGGTGTCCGCGCGCTCTACTACCGCACCGATGTCTTCAAGGAGTTGGGGATCGAGGTCCCGGACTCCCAGGCCGAGCTGATCTCCACGGCCAGGAAGATCCACAAGGCGAAGCCCGAGCTGTACGGGCTCGCGGTCGGCGGCGCGTACACCTACGGCGCCATGCCGTTCCTCTGGGCGAACGGCGGTGAACTCGCCGAGGAGAGCGGCGGTACGTACAAGGCCGCGGTCAACAGCCCGGCCGCCCGCAAGGGCATCGCGGCGTACACCTCCCTCTTCGGCGACGACAACTGTCCGGCCGCCAAGTGCGCCTCGATGGGCGGCAACGCGACGGTGACGGCCTTCGCCTCGGGCCAGGCCGCGATGGCGATAGGCGGTGACTTCAGTCACGCGGCCGTCGAGGCGGGCTCGGTGAAGGGCAAGTACGCGGTCGTGCCGCTGCCCGGTGTCACGGCGGGCTCGGTCGCTCCGGCGTTCGCGGGCGGCAACAACATCGGTGTCCTCAAGAGCAGTTCGCACCGGACGCTCGCGGTGGATCTGCTGAAGTCGCTCACCGGAAAGGACACGCAGGCCAAGCTGTTCGACGCGATGGGCTTCCTGCCGACGTACACGGATGTGCTGGCGGACTCGGCGAAGAAGGAGCCGTTCGTCGAGCCCTTCGTGAAGACACTGGGCGCGGGCGCCAAGTTCGTTCCCGCGTCGCCGGGCTGGGCCCAGATCGACTCCTCGCTCGTCCTGCCGACCATGTTCCAGGAGATCGTCAGCGGCCGTAAGGACATCGCCACGGCGTCCGACGAGGCCGCGAAGAAGATGGACGCGGCCTTCGCGTCCGCGAGCTGAGCGCGATGACGAACCGCACCGACGGCCCGGCGGCGCTCATAGCCGCCGGCCGTAAGGGCTCACGGCCGGGCCCCCGGCGCGCGGGCGAGGGAGGCTGGACGCCCTGGCTGTATCTCGCGCCCGCCCTTGTCGTCCTCGGCGGGCTGCTGGTCTACCCGATCTACCAGCTCGGCCTGATCTCCTTTCTGGAGTACACCCAGGCCCAGGTCAGCGGTGGTGAACCCACCACCTTCAAGGGCTTCGGCAACTACGCGGAGCTCTTCGGCGACAGCCAGTTCTGGCAGGTGCTGCTGGCGACGGTGGTCTTCGCCGCCGCGTGCGTCCTCGCCACGCTCGCGGTCGGGTGCGCGCTCGCCGTGCTGCTGACCCGGGTCCGGGCCGTGCCCCGGCTCGCGCTGATGCTCGCCGCCCTCGGCGCCTGGGCCACTCCGGCGATCACCGGCTCCACGGTCTGGGTCTTTCTCTTCGACCCGGACTACGGCCCGGTCAACCGGCTGCTGGGGCTCGGTGACTTCTCCTGGACGTACGGCCGTTACAGCGCCTTCACGCTCGTGCTGCTCGAAGTTGTCTGGTGCTCCTTCCCGTTCGTGATGGTGACCGTCTACGCGGGCATCAAGGCGATCCCGGGCGAGGTGCTGGAGGCGGCCTCCCTCGACGGCGCCTCGCAGTGGCGTATCTGGCGGTCCGTCACCGCGCCGATGCTGCGGCCGATCCTGCTGGTCGTCACCATTCAGTCGATCATCTGGGACTTCAAGGTCTTCACCCAGATCTATGTGATGACCAACGGCGGTGGAATCGCCGGCCAGAATCTCGTGCTCAATGTGTACGCCTATCAGAAGGCCTTCGCCTCCTCGCAGTACAGCCTGGGCTCGGCGATCGGTGTGGTCATGCTGCTGATTCTGCTGGCGGTCACACTCGGCTATCTGCGACTGATCCGGCGCCGGGGAGAAGAACTGTGAACCTGCTCCGTATTCGCCGTCCCTGGCGGCTGGCCGCCGAGGCATCGGCCCTTGTCACCGCCGTGATCGTGGCCTTTCCGCTGTACTGGATGGTCCTCTCGGCGGTCAAACCGGCGGGCGAGATCCAGTCCACCGAGGCCCGTCCCTGGACGCTCTCGCCGTCGCTCGACTCCTTCCGCCGCGTCTTCGAACAGCAGGAATTCGGGCGGTACTTCCTCAACAGCCTGGCGGTCGCGGGCACGGTCGTGATCGTCTCCGCGCTGATCGCGTTTCTGGCGGCCACGGCGGTGACCCGCTTCCGCTTCCGATTCCGTACGACGCTGCTGATCATGTTCCTCGTCGCGCAGATGGTGCCGGTCGAGGCGCTGACCATCCCGCTGTTCTTCCTGATGCGGGACGCGGGGCTGCTCAATACGCTCGGCTCGCTCGTCCTGCCGCATCTCGCCTTCTCACTGCCGTTCGCGGTGTGGATGCTGCGGGGATTCGTCAAGGCGGTGCCCGAAGCGCTGGAGGAGGCCGCGTACATCGACGGCGCGAGCCGCACACGGTTCCTGTGGCAGATCCTTTTTCCGCTGGTCTTCCCCGGGCTTGTGGCGACGAGCGTCTTCTCCTTCATCTCGACCTGGAACGACTTCCTCTTCGCCAAGTCCTTCATCATCAGCGACACCTCCCAGTCGACGCTTCCCATGGCGCTGCTGGTCTTCTTCAAACCGGACGAGAACGACTGGGGCGGCATCATGGCCGCGTCCACCGTGATGACCATTCCGGTGCTGGTTTTCTTCGTACTCGTACAGCGGCGCCTGGTCTCCGGACTCGGCGGCGCCGTCAAGGATTGAGGACGCACACGATGGATCCGATCCCGAGCCTGATCCCGAGTCCCCGGCGGACCGCTCCCGCACCGCCGGGGGCCGGTCCTCTCCCGCTCGACGGCCGGACGGTGATCGAGGCGGCGCCCGGTACGGAGGGCACGGCCCGCTGGCTCCGTACGGCCGTGGGCGCCGCCACCGGACTGCCGCTTCCCGACGGCCCCCGCTCCGGCGGCTCAGGGCGCTCAGGCCGCTCCGGCAACGGCAGCCGGATCGTCCTCGGTGTCAGCCCTGATATCGCACGGGAGTCGGGCCCCGAGGGCTACCGGATCGCCGTCGACACGGAGGCGGTCCGTATCGACGGCGGCGGGCCGGCCGGTGTCTTCTGGGCAGCGCAGACCCTCCGTCAACTCCTCGGCCCCGACGCCTACCGCGCCGCGCCCATCGCTCCCGGGCGCGCGTGGACCGTACCGCCGACCGTCATCGAGGACGCGCCCCGCTTCGCCTGGCGAGGCCTGATGCTCGATGTGTCACGGCACTTCATGCCCAAGGACGGCGTCCTGCGCTATCTGGACCTGCTCGCCGCCCACAAGCTGAATGTCTTCCACTTCCATCTCACCGACGACCAGGGCTGGCGTGTGGAGATCAAGCGCCATCCACGGCTCACCGAGGCCGGCGCCTGGCGCTCGCGCACCAAATGGGGCCACCGCGCCTCGGAGTTGTGGGACGAGAAGCCGCACGGCGGTTACTACACCCAGGACGACATCCGCGAGATCGTCGCGTACGCCGCCGAGCGGCATATCACCGTCGTCCCCGAGATCGATATCCCGGGCCATTCGCAGGCGGCCATCGCCGCGTATCCGGAACTCGGCAACACCGATGTCATCGACACGACCTCCCTCGCCGTCTGGGACACCTGGGGCATTACCGCAAACGTACTCGCCCCCACTGACAACACCCTCCGCTTCTACGAGGGCGTCTTCGAGGAACTCCTCGATCTCTTCCCGCTGTCCTCGTCGCCGTTCTCGCCGTTCATCCACATCGGCGGCGACGAGTGCCTCAAGGACCAGTGGCGGCGCTCCCCGGCCGCCCGGGCCCGGATGCGGGAGCAGGGACTGGCCGACGAGGACGAGCTCCAGTCCTGGATCGTCCGGCACTTCGACCGCTGGCTCGCCGACCGCGGTCGGCGGCTGATCGGCTGGGACGAGATCCTGGAGGGCGGGACGACGGACACGGGCCTGACGCCGGGCGCCGCCGTGTCGTCGTGGCGCGGATACGCGGGCGGGATCGCCGCCGCCAAGGCGGGCCACGATGTGGTCATGTGTCCCGAGCAGCAGGTCTATCTGGACCACCGTCAGGCGGCGGGCGAGGACGAGCCGATGCCCATCGGATATGTCCGCACCCTGGAGGACGTCTACCGGTTCGAGCCCGTACCGCCGCAGCTCACCGCGGCGGAGGCGGCCCATGTGCTCGGCGCCCAGGCCAATGTCTGGACCGAGGTGATGCAGGACCGCTCACGTGTCGACTACCAGATCTTCCCGCGGCTGGCCGCCTTCGCCGAGGCGGTATGGTCCTCGCTCCCGGCGCCCATGGAGCGGGATTACGCCGATTTCGAACGGCGGATGGCCGGGCATTACCGGCGCCTTGACGCACTCGGAGTCGAATACCGCCCGCCCGGCGGCCCGTTGCCGTGGCAGCGCCGTCCCGGTGTGCTCGGACGCCCGATCGAGGGGTCGCCGCCAAACGTGTGAGCACGGACGGCACCCGGGCGTCCCGAGCCCTCGCCCCTGGGATCGTGGCCGTGCGTGTGGCCGTACGTGGGATAAGTCGTACAAGGAACGCCGAAGAGTGGCATTCCGTATGTGACGGCGAAGAGGTGTGAAACCGGACCTTCCCCCTGGTGAGGGACGGATCAGCCCTTCGCGGACCCTCGCGTCGGCGGGCCCGGAAGATGTGCCAGAGTTGCCACGTCCGGGCTGTGAGCACGTACGGTACGGCAACACAGGCGGGACACCGGGACACCGGAAAGGGGTAGCCGGGTTGACCACGCACGCACCGCAGACCGCGCAGTCCGTGACGCTGCCGTCCTCGCTCGACGAGGCCGTGGCGGCGCTCACGGAGATGCCCGCCGCCGTGCCCGTCGCGGGTGGCACCGATCTGATGGCGGCCGTCAACAAGGGCCAGCTCAGGCCCGCGGGCCTCGTCGGCCTCGGCCGGATCAGCGAGCTGCGCGGCTGGCATTACCAGGACGGTCATGCCCTGCTCGGTGCCGGTCTGACACACGCCCGGATGGGCAGGCCCGACTTCGCGGCCCTCATCCCCGCGCTCGCCGCGTCCTCGCGCGCGGCGGGCCCGCCGCAGATCCGTAACGCGGGCACGCTCGGCGGCAATATCGCCACCGCGGCCCCGACCGGCGACTCCCTGCCCGTACTGGCCGCCCTGGAGGCGGACCTCGTGGTCGCGGGCCCGGGCGGCGCGCGCCGTGAGATCCCCATCTCGCATCTGCTGGCGGGCCGGGAGATGCTGGCGCCCGCCGAGCTGATCGGCTTCGTACGGGTGCCTCTGCTGCACGCTCCTCAGGTCTTTCTGAAGGCGACCGGACGGACCGGTCCCGGCCGGGCCACCGCGTCGGTCACCGTCGTGCTCGATCCGGCGCGGCGCGGGGTGCGCTGCGCGGTCGGCGCGATCGCGCCGATGCCGCTGCGCCCGCTGGAGGCCGAGCGCTGGATCGGCTCGCTGATCGACTGGGACGGCGCGCGCGGGCTCACCCAGGAGGCGCTCGCCGCCTTCGGCGAGTACGTCGCCGCCGCGTGCATCCCGGATCCGGCGCCACCGGCCGACGGCGGAGAGGCGCCGCAGGTGTCGCCCGCCGTGCAGCATCTGCGGCGTACGGTCGCCACGCTGGCCCGACGAGCACTGGGGAGGGCGCTGTCGTGACCACCAACGAGAATTCCGGCAACGCCGGCAACGCCGCTGCTGACGGCGGGATCGCGCGTGGGCCGGGCGGCTGGCAGCCGGTCCCGCAGGGCGGCGAGTACGACGGCGAGTCGACCGCGTTCGTACAGCTCCCTCCGGAGGACGGCCAGGACGCGCCGCTGGCCGCGCCCGGACACGGATACGTACCGCCCCAGATCACGCCGCTGACGCCCGCGGAGGACACGGGAGGCGGCGTACGGTGGCCGGACCCGCGGCAGGACGGCGGAGGGCAGTTCCAGGCGTCGTACGGGCAGGGCGGCGGCTACGACCCGGGGCTGACCGGACAGTGGAACTTCACCGGGAACGGCGCGGGCGCCGGGGAGGGCGGCGGAGCCCCCGCCGAGTCCGTAGGCTCCTCCGAGCTGACCGGCCAGTGGACGATTCCGGTCGCGAATGGTGATCTTCCGGATGAATCGGGCGAGTTCAGTACCTCGATGCTGGCCGCCCAGTGGGGCGGCGGCAGCCCGCCGGCGACTCTGCCGGGCGGCGCGGCGGCCCCGTGGGCGACCGAACAGGCCGACGCTCAGGGCGTGCCGCTCCCGAACGAGCAGCTTGTGTCCGCCGAGGGACATGACCCGTCGGCCCACGATCCGGGTATCGAGGCCGAGCACGAGCACGTAATGCCGCCCGAGCCGGAGGCCCTGCCGGAACCGGAGCCCGAGCCCGAGCCGGTACCTGAGCCGCTGACCAGCAGCAGCGACAGCGCCGAACACCCGGCGGGCTCCTACGTCCTGCGCGTCAACGGCGCCGACCGTCCCGTCACCGACGCCTGGATCGGCGAGTCGCTCCTGTACGTGCTGCGCGAGCGCCTCGGCCTCGCGGGCGCCAAGGACGGCTGCTCCCAGGGCGAGTGCGGCGCCTGCAACGTCCAGGTCGACGGCAGGCTCGTCGCCTCCTGTCTCGTACCCGCCGCCACCGCTGCCGGATCCGAGGTCCGTACGGTCGAGGGACTCGCCGCGGACGGCGAGCCCTCCGATGTCCAGCGGGCGCTCGCCAAGTGCGGCGCGGTGCAGTGCGGTTTCTGTATCCCCGGCATGGCCATGACCGTCCACGATCTGCTGGAGGGCAATCACTCCCCCAGCGAACTGGAGACCCGCCAGGCGCTCTGCGGCAATCTCTGCCGCTGCTCCGGTTACCGCGGCGTGCTCGACGCGGTGAACGAAGTCGTCGCCGAACGGACCGCGAGCGCGGAGGCCGCAGCCCTGGCCTCCGAAGAAGCCCGCATCCCGCACCAGGCACCCCCAGGGGCCGGCAGCGCCCAGCCCCCGCACTCGCCCGACGGAGGCATGGCGTGAGCAACGACGCGGCCACCGGGGCCCAGGCGCTCGACGCTCCTCAGCAGGAGCCTCCGGCGCACGGCCTCGGAGCATCCCTCTCCCCGGCCGACGCGCGCGCGAAGACCGAGGGCACGTTCCCGTACGCCGCCGACCTATGGGCCGAGGGCCTGCTGTGGGCGGCGATCCTGCGCTCTCCGCACCCGCACGCGCGTATCGTCTCGGTCGACACCGCCGCCGCGGCCGAGATGCCGGGCGTACGGGCCGTCGTCACCCATGAGGACGTCCTCGGGGACTCCGCGTACGGCCGCCGTGTCGTCGACCGTCCCGTCTTCGCCTCGGACGTCGTACGCCACCACGGCGAGGCGATCGCCGCGGTCGCCGCCGACCATCCCGACACGGCGCGCCTCGCCGCCGCCGCGATCGCCGTCGAGTACGAGGTGCTCGATCCGGTCACCGATCCGGAGAAGGCCTTCGCCGCAGAGCCGCTGCACCCGGACGGCAATCTGATCCGCCATATCCCGCTGCGCTACGGCGACCCGGAGATCACCGGCGAGGTGGTCGTGGAAGGGCTGTACCGCATCGGCCGCCAGGATCCGGCGCCGATCGGCGCGGAGGCGGGCCTCGCCGTACCGAGACCCGACGGCGGCGTCGAGATCTACACGGCCTCCACCGATCCGCACACCGACCGCGATCTGGCCGCCGCCTGCTTCGGTCTGGATCCGGAACGGGTGAAGGTCGTCGTCACCGGTGTGCCCGGCGCCACCGGCGACCGCGAGGACCCGGGCTTCCAGATCCCGCTGGGCCTGCTGGCGCTGCGTACCGGCTGCCCGGTCAAACTCGCCGCGACCCGCGAGGAGTCCTTCCTCGGCCACGCCCACCGCCATCCGACGCTGCTGCGCTACCGCCACCACGCGGACGCCGAGGGCCGGCTGGTCAAGGTCGAGGCCCAGATCCTGCTGGACGCGGGCGCGTACGCGGACTCCTCGTCCGAGTCGCTCGCGGCGGCGGTGGCCTTCGCCTGCGGCCCGTATGTCGTACCGCACGCGTTCATCGAGGGCTGGGCCGTACGCACCAACAACCCGCCGTCGGGCCATGTCCGCGGCGAGGGCGCGATGCAGGTCTGTGCCGCGTACGAGGGCCAGATGGACAAACTGGCCGCCAAGCTGGGCATTGATCCGGCCGAGCTGCGGATGCGCAATGTCCTCGCCACCGGCGACATCCTGCCCACCGGACAGACCGTGACCTGCCCGGCCCCGGTGGCCGAACTGCTGGGTGCCGTACGGGACTTCCCGCTGCCCGCGCTGCCCAAGGACACTCCGGAGGCGGCCTGGCTGCTGCCCGGCGGCCCGGAGGGCGCGGGCGAGCCGGGCGCGGTGCGGCGCGGAGTGGGCTATGCCCTGGGCATGGTCCATATGCTCGGCGCCGAGGGCGCGGACGAGGTCTCCACGGCCACCGTCAAGGTCCATGACGGCGTGGCCACGGTGATCTGCGCGGCCGTCGAGACCGGACAGGGCTTCTCCACGCTCGCCCGGCAGATCGTCCAGGAGACGCTGGGCATCGAGGAGGTCCATGTCGCGTCCGTCGACACGGACCAGCCTCCGGCGGGCCCGGCCGCCCACGGCCGCCACACCTGGGTCTCGGGCGGCGCGGTCGAGCGGGCGGCGAAGATGGTCCGTACGCAGCTCCTCCAGCCGCTGGCCCACAAGTTCGGCATGTCCACCGAGCTGCTCCAGATCACCGACGGCAAGATCACCTCGTACGACGGTGTGCTCTCCACCACGGTCACGGAGGCGATGGACGGCAAGGAGCTCTGGGCGACGGCGCAGTGCCGTCCGCATCCCACCGAGCCTCTGGACGAGTCGGGCCAGGGCGACGCCTTCGTGGGACTGGCCTTCTGCGCGGTCCGCGCGGTCGTGGACGTCGACATCGAGCTGGGCTCGATCCGGGTGGTCGAGATGGCCGTGGCCCAGGACGTCGGACGGGTGCTCAATCCGGCGCAGTTGGCGACCCGTATCGAGGCCGGCGTCACCCAGGGCATCGGTACGGCCCTGACGGAGAACCTCCGTACCAACCGCGGTCTGGTCCGCCGTCCCGACCTCACCGGCTACGCGCTTCCGACGTCCCTGGACGCACCGGACATTCGCATCGTGAAACTCGTGGAAGAACGCGACGTCGTGGCGCCCTTCGGCGCCAAACCGGCCAGCGCGGCGCCGGTGGTCACCTCCCCGGCCGCGGTGGCCTCAGCGGTGCGCGCCGCGACGGGCCGCCCGGTCAGCCGTCTGCCGATCCGCCCGCAGGCGGCGGTCGCGGTTCCCAACGCGTAGTGCCGTAATCCGCGTTGCAGCTGCAAGGCCGGGATGCGTACTGTCGTAAGCGCTCGCTACAGTGATCTCCGTAGTGTGCTGGACGGGCAGACGGGGCGACGGGGGAGACGTCGATGGCGGAGGACGACGGGACGGGACGGCCGGTGTATCCGGGGCTGCCCGTGGAGAGTGCGGCGAGCGGTGGCGGAGGCGGGTCCGCGGACCTGAATGTCGACGCGTCGGAGCTGATCAAGTTCAAGAACCGGGTGGACGGGCTGCTGACCAAGCTCGACGAGTCATCGGCGGCGCCGACGGAGATGGCGGGCGGACGGGTCGACAGGGCGGACCTCGGCACGGGCTTCGGCGAGGCCGACGAGCTGTACGGGGTCTATCGCAGGGTGCACAGCGAGCTCCAGAATCTCTCCAAGGGCCTGGCCGGCCAGATCGAGGCGCTGGGCATCGCCGTTGACGGCTCCCGTAAGGGGTACGACAACATCGACGACGAGATCAAGCTGCGTATGCAGCGCATCAGCCAGGACGCGCAGCGCGATTGGGACCGGCGCGAACAGGAACGGCGCGAGGAGCGGGAGCGGACCGCGGACAGCCAGTCCACGGACGTCCGGCCCGGGGACAGCGGCGGCGATTCGTCGGGTGTCACGGCCTGACACGTAGCGGTCGGCCGCCGTGGCGTCAGAAGTGCGCGAGACGGGGCGCGCGGGGACAACGGGGAACACGGGGAAAGAAGGACCGGAGTCATGCTTGAGAACAGCGGGGGCGGGGGATCGCCCGCGGGAACCACCACCAACTTCGAGGCGCACACGCATCAGGAACTGCGGGACATGATCGCCGCCGCGAACCCTGACACGCTCAAGAGCCACGCCGATCTGCTGTCCGAAGCATCGACGGCCATCAGCGAGATCGGCGAGGACCTCAGGACCTACATCAGCTCGGTGGACTGGCGGGGCGAGGCAGGCCTGGCGTTCGAGGAATGGGGCGACCAGACCTGGAAGGCCACGCTGCTGCTGGCGGACTTCAGCGCGGTGGGCGCGACCTGGATGGGCGACGCGGCCCAGACACTGAGGGAGGTCAAGGCCAGTCTCCCGCCGGTGGACGCGTCGGCACAGAGCAACCTGGAAGCGGCCCTGGAGTTCCGCAACGACCCGGACTCCCGGACGATCGCCTCGGAGTCGAGGGCCAAACTCAACGAGGACCACGCGGAAGCCGTTCAGCAGATGAACAAGCTCGCGCAGTCGTACTCGCTGTCGTCGTTCGTGATCGGGGCACAGGAACCGCCGGTGTTTCCGCCGCCGCCGGGGACGTTCGTGCCGGACGGACGCTACGGCGGCACCAGCGAGGGCGTCGCCTGGTCCAGCGGGTACACCGGAGGGAGCAGCGGCACGTCCGACGGCACGGTCTCATCGGCTCGATACGCGGAGACCGAGAGCCGTGGATCGACAACTCCGGGCGTGAACCCGGAGGTCCGGACGTATCAGCCGTCGCCGACGCGGGACCTTCCCGTGGCCATGGAGATCGATGGCGTGGCCACGCTGCCCACGACTCAGCTTCCGTCGGCCGGCACACCGAATCCGCTTCCTCCGACAGGCCGCCCCGACAGTACGGTCATGCCCCCGGTCGGAGTGATTCCGCCCGCGTTCGGCGGCTCTCCGTCACCGGCGCCCGGCGGAGGCCGGGCCGGCGGTGTCCGCCCGCCCTCGCTCTCCGGGCAGTCGCCGCTCGCCGGTTACTCCGGCGCGCGGATGCCGCGGGACAGCGGCATCGTCGGCGGCCGTCCCGTACCGCCGCACGCTTCCGGCCGTCCCACGGGCGGGATCCCGCGTGGCACGGTCGTGGGCGGTGAGGCGATGCACGGCCGTCCGCCGATGGGCGGCGCGACCGGTGGCGCGATGGGCGGT
>NZ_FMDK01000212.1 GCF_900091995.1 Streptomyces sp. MnatMP-M17 | reverse complement strand
TTCCTCCTCGGAACAGTCCCGCCAGGCTCGGTGGGGCTCCGCTAGTCACTTGCGGAGCCCCACCGGGAACCGGCAGACGATCAGGAGATAGACGTGATCCAGCAGGAGTCGCGACTGCGTGTCGCCGACAACACGGGTGCGAAGGAAATTCTCACCATCCGTGTTCTCGGTGGCTCGGGTCGCCGCTACGCGGGCATCGGTGACGTCATCGTCGCCACCGTCAAGGACGCGATCCCCGGTGGCAACGTGAAGAAGGGTGACGTCGTCAAGGCGGTCATCGTTCGCACCGTCAAGGAGCGCCGCCGTCCGGACGGCTCGTACATCCGCTTCGACGAGAACGCCGCCGTCATTCTGAAGAACGACGGCGACCCTCGTGGCACCCGTATCTTCGGCCCGGTGGGCCGTGAGCTGCGCGAGAAGAAGTTTATGAAGATCATCTCGCTCGCTCCGGAGGTGCTGTAAGCATGAAGATCAAGAAGGGCGATCTGGTTCAGGTCATCACCGGCAAGGACAAGGGCAAGCAGGGCAAGGTCATTGTGGCCTACCCCCGCGAGGACCGCGTTCTGGTCGAGGGTGTCAACCGGGTCAAGAAGCACACCAAGGCCGGTCAGACGGCCCGCGGTTCGCAGACCGGCGGCATCGTCACCACCGAGGCCCCCGTCCATGTCAGCAATGTGCAGCTCGTCGTGGAGAAGGACGGCAAGAAGGTCGTCACCCGCGTCGGCTACCGCTTTGACGACGAGGGCAACAAGATCCGCGTTGCCAAGCGGACCGGTGAGGACATCTGATGACTGCGACCACTACCGCGCCGCGTCTGAAGCTGCGCTACCGCGAGGAGATCGCCGGCAAGCTGCGTGAGGAGTTCTCGTACGAGAACGTCATGCAGATCCCCGGCCTCGTCAAGATCGTGGTCAACATGGGTGTGGGCGACGCCGCCCGCGACTCCAAGCTGATCGAGGGCGCCATCAAGGACCTCACCACGATCACCGGCCAGAAGCCGTCGGTCACCAAGGCGCGCAAGTCCATCGCGCAGTTCAAGCTGCGTGAGGGCCAGCCGATCGGCTGCCACGTCACCCTCCGCGGTGACCGTATGTGGGAGTTCCTGGACCGTACGCTGTCGCTCGCGCTGCCGCGTATCCGTGACTTCCGCGGTCTGTCGCCGAAGCAGTTCGACGGCCGTGGCAACTACACCTTCGGTCTCACGGAGCAGGTCATGTTCCACGAGATCGACCAGGACAAGATCGACCGGGTCCGGGGCATGGACATCACCGTGGTCACCACGGCGACCAACGACGACGAGGGTCGTGCCCTCCTTCGTCACCTCGGCTTCCCGTTCAAGGAGAACTGACCGTGGCGAAGAAGGCTCTGATCGCTAAGGCCGCCCGCAAGCCGAAGTTCGGTGTGCGCGGTTACACCCGCTGCCAGCGCTGCGGCCGTCCCCACTCCGTCTACCGCAAGTTCGGCCTGTGCCGCGTGTGCCTTCGTGAGATGGCCCACCGCGGCGAGCTGCCGGGCGTGACCAAGAGTTCCTGGTAGTTCCCGTACGGGAACAACCCAGGACTCTCGGTAAGCAGTTGGCCGGTGAGCGCCCTCCCCGAAATGCCGTAGGCTTGCGGGGTTGGGCGCCCGCCGACCATCAATGCACGCGGGCCGAGCCCGCTCAGTAATGCTTACTACGCCGTAGGTCCCCGCACCGCACCCGTCCCGGCTCGACCGGGGAGAGGGATGGCGCATACAGGAAACCCCGGCGAGAGAGGCCGAAGGCCAATTCATGACCATGACTGATCCCATCGCAGACATGCTCACGCGTCTGCGCAACGCGAACTCGGCGTACCACGACGATGTCGTGATGCCGCACAGCAAGATCAAGTCGCATATCGCGGAGATCCTCCAGCAGGAGGGCTTCATCACCGGCTGGAAGGTCGAGGACGCCGAGGTCGGCAAGAACCTCGTCCTGGAGCTGAAGTTCGGCCCGAACCGCGAGCGCTCGATCGCCGGCATCAAGCGCATCTCCAAGCCGGGTCTGCGTGTTTACGCGAAGTCCACCAATCTGCCGAAGGTCCTGGGCGGCCTGGGCGTGGCGATCATCTCCACGTCCCACGGTCTCCTGACCGGGCAGCAGGCCAGCAAGAAGGGCGTGGGTGGGGAAGTCCTCGCCTACGTCTGGTAATCGGGAACGGAGGAAAAGCTCATGTCGCGAATCGGCAAGCTCCCCATCCAGGTTCCCGCTGGTGTGGACGTCACCATCGACGGCCGTACGGTCGCGGTGAAGGGCCCCAAGGGCACCCTCTCGCACACCGTCGCCGCGCCGATCGAGGTCACCAAGGGCGAGGACGGCATCCTCACGGTGTCGCGCCCGAACGACGAGCGTCAGAACAAGGCCCTGCACGGCCTGTCCCGCACGCTGGTGGCGAACATGATCACCGGCGTGACCCAGGGATACGTCAAGGCGCTCGAAATCAGCGGTGTCGGTTACCGCGTCCAGGCGAAGGGCTCCAACCTGGAGTTCGCCCTGGGCTACAGCCACCCGATCCTCATCGAGGCGCCCGAAGGCATCTCCTTCAAGGTCGAGTCGCCCACGAAGTTCTCTGTCGAGGGCATCGACAAGCAGAAGGTCGGCGAGGTCGCGGCGAACATCCGCAAGCTGCGGAAGCCCGACCCGTACAAGGCCAAGGGCGTCAAGTACGCCGGCGAGGTCATCCGCCGCAAGGTCGGAAAGGCTGGTAAGTAAGCCATGGCATACGGTGTGAAGATCGCCAAGGGCAAGGCCTACAAGGCCGCTGCCATCAAGCGCCGCCACATTCGCGTCCGCAAGAAGGTCTCGGGCACGCAGGAGCGCCCGCGCCTCGTCGTGACGCGTTCCAACCGCCACATGGTGGCTCAGGTCATCGACGACATCGCGGGCCACACGCTCGCGTCGGCGTCGACCCTGGACACCTCGATCCGTGGCACCGAAGGTGACAAGAGCGCCCAGGCCAAGCAGGTCGGGTCGCTGGTCGCCGAGCGCGCCAAGGCGGCCGGTGTCGAGGCCGTCGTGTTCGACCGTGGTGGCAACCAGTACGCCGGGCGGATTGCCGCTCTGGCCGACGCCGCCCGCGAGGCCGGGCTGAAGTTCTAGGCCCCGGTTCCGGAGCTAGCGGACGTAACAGAGAGAGGTAAATCCAATGGCTGGACCCCAGCGCCGCGGAAGCGGTGCCGGTGGCGGCGAGCGGCGGGACCGGAAGGGCCGTGACGGCGGTTCGGCTGCCGCCGAGAAGACCGCGTACGTCGAGCGTGTCGTCGCGATCAACCGTGTCGCCAAGGTTGTGAAGGGTGGTCGTCGCTTCAGCTTCACCGCGCTGGTCGTGGTGGGCGACGGTGACGGCACCGTGGGTGTCGGTTACGGCAAGGCCAAGGAGGTGCCGGCCGCCATCGCCAAGGGCGTTGAGGAGGCCAAGAAGCACTTCTTCAAGGTCCCCCGTATCCAGGGCACCATCCCGCACCCGATCCAGGGCGAGAAGGCCGCGGGCGTCGTCCTGCTCAAGCCGGCTTCCCCCGGTACCGGCGTGATCGCCGGTGGCCCGGTGCGTGCCGTGCTGGAGTGCGCGGGCGTCCACGACATCCTGTCGAAGTCGCTCGGCTCCGACAACGCGATCAACATCGTGCACGCGACGGTGGCGGCCCTCCAGGGCCTCCAGCGCCCCGAGGAGATCGCGGCCCGCCGCGGTCTGCCCCTTGAGGACGTCGCTCCCGCGGCTCTGCTGCGTGCGCGTGCGGGAGCGGGTGCGTGATGGCCCGTCTCAAGATCACGCAGACGAAGTCGTACATCGGCAGCAAGCAGAACCACCGCGACACCCTGCGCTCGCTCGGGCTCAAGCGCCTGCACGACGTGGTTGTCAAGGATGACCGTCCCGAGTTCCGCGGCATGGTGCACACCGTCCGCCACCTCGTGACGGTTGAGGAGGTCGACTGACATGGCGGAGAACAACCCGCTGAAGGTCCACAACCTCCGTCCTGCTCCGGGCGCCAAGACCGCCAAGACCCGTGTGGGCCGTGGTGAGGCGTCCAAGGGCAAGACCGCTGGTCGTGGCACCAAGGGCACCAAGGCCCGCTACCAGGTTCCGGAGCGCTTCGAGGGCGGGCAGATGCCCCTCCACATGCGTCTTCCGAAGCTCAAGGGCTTCAAGAACCCGTTCCGCACCGAGTACCAGGTCGTGAACCTGGACAAGCTCTCCGCGCTCTACCCCGAGGGCGGCGAGGTCACGGTGGCCGATCTGGTCTCCAAGGGCGCGGTACGCAAGAACAGCCTCGTCAAGGTCCTGGGCCAGGGCGAGATCTCCGTGGCACTCACGGTGACGGTGGACGCCGTCTCCGGGTCCGCCAAGGAGAAGATTGCCGCCGCCGGCGGCACCGTCACCGAGCTCGTCTGAGAGAACTCGATGGCCTGAACACCCGACCGGGGATGTCTCTCACACGAGGCATCCCCGGTTGGTCGTTCCTAGGGGGGCACAGTCGCCGGTAAGGTGGCGTGCATTGTTGCTTGTTCCTTATCCGTCGATCCTCAAGACCGTCACCCTTGACGCAGTAGCGCGGGGGTCGCAGGAGGCACCGTGCTCACCGCGTTCGCCCGGGCGTTCAAGACGCCCGACCTGCGCAAGAAGCTGCTCTTCACGCTCGGCATCATCGTGCTGTACCGGCTCGGGGCACACATCCCCGTACCAGGTGTCAGCTACGAGAATGTCCAGACCTGTGTCGATGCGGCCCAGAAGGGCAATAACAGCCTGTTCGGCCTCGTGAACATGTTCAGTGGCGGGGCGCTGCTGCAGATCACGATCTTCGCGCTCGGCATCATGCCGTACATCACCGCGAGCATCATCCTTCAGCTGCTGACCGTGGTGATCCCCAGGCTGGAGGCCCTCAAGAAGGAGGGCCAGTCCGGTCAGGCCAAGATCACCCAGTACACCCGTTATCTGACGGTCGCCCTCGCCGTCCTCCAGGGAACCGGTCTGGTCGCCACCGCGCGCAGCGGTGCGCTCTTCAGCGGCTGTCCGGTCGCCTCGGAGATCGTTCCCGACCAGTCGATCTTCGTCACCGTCACCATGGTGATCACCATGACCGCGGGCACCGCGGCCGTCATGTGGCTCGGTGAGCTCATCACCGACCGCGGCATCGGCAACGGCATGTCCATCCTGATGTTCATCTCGATCGCGGCCGGCTTCCCGGGCGCGCTCTGGGCCATCAAGCAGAGCGGCACGCTCGCCAAGGGCTGGATCGAGTTCGGCACGGTCATCCTGATCGGCTTCGTGATGGTGGGCCTGGTCGTCTTCGTCGAACAGGCGCAGCGCCGGATCCCCGTTCAGTACGCGAAGCGCATGATCGGCCGCCGGTCCTACGGCGGTACGTCGACCTATATCCCGCTCAAGGTGAACCAGGCCGGTGTGATCCCGGTCATCTTCGCCTCGTCGCTGCTCTACATCCCGGCCCTGGTCGCGCAGTTCTCCAGCTCGCAGGCCGGATGGAAGACCTGGATCGAGGCGCACTTCGTCAAGGGCGACCATCCGTACTACATCGCGACGTACTTCCTGCTGATCGTGTTCTTCGCCTTCTTCTACGTGGCGATCTCCTTCAACCCTGAAGAAGTCGCGGACAACATGAAGAAGTATGGTGGCTTCATCCCGGGCATCCGGGCAGGTCGCCCGACCGCCGAGTATCTGAGTTACGTGCTCAACAGGATCACTTGGCCGGGCTCGCTGTACCTGGGTCTGATCGCTCTTGTCCCGACGATGGCGTTGGCGGGCTTCGGAGGCGCGAACCAGAACTTCCCGTTCGGCGGGACGAGCATCCTGATCATCGTGGGTGTGGGTCTGGAGACCGTGAAGCAGATCGAGAGCCAGCTTCAGCAGCGCAACTACGAAGGGTTCCTCCGCTGATGCGAATCGTCCTCGTCGGACCGCCCGGTGCCGGCAAGGGAACGCAGGCCGCGTACCTTGCCAAGAACCTCTCGGTACCGCACATCTCCACGGGCGACCTCTTCCGGGCCAACATCAGCCAGGGCACCGAGCTGGGCAAGCAGGCGAAGGCGTTCATGGACGCCGGAAATCTGGTGCCCGACGAGGTGACGATCGCGATGGCCCTGGAGCGCATGTCCCAGCCGGACGCCGTGAACGGCTTCCTGCTGGACGGTTTTCCGCGGAATGTGTCGCAGGCGGAGGCGCTGGACGAGGCGCTCAAGCGCGAGGGACTGAAGCTGGACGCGGTGCTGGACCTGGAGGTCCCCGAGGACGAGGTCGTGAAGCGGATCGCCGGCCGGCGTATCTGCCGCAACGAGAGCGCGCATGTCTTCCATGTCACCTACAGCCCGCCGGAGGTACCGGGCGTCTGTGACCACTGCGGCGGCGAGCTCTACCAGCGGGACGACGACTCCGAGGAGACGGTGCGGACGCGGCTGGAGGTCTATCACACCCAGACCGAGCCGATCATCGATCACTACCGGGCCCAGGGCCTGGTGGTCACGATCTCCGCGCTGGGCAAGGTCACCGAGGTGACCGAGCGCGCGATGCGGGCACTCCAGGGAGACCAGGCCGCCTAGGCAGGGTCTCGCCGGTGGCAAGAAGGCAGTAAGCGTACGGCCGTGGTGGCCCTCGGGCACCACGGCCGTAGTGTTGACCGGGTGTTGTGCGGGGCGCGGCACCGTCAGACGAAACGTATCGGTACGAGTCCGGATCCGGAGTCAGGGTGGAAGGCAGAACGATGGTGGAGATCAAGACTCCCGAGCAGATCGCGAAGATGCGCGAGGCGGGACTGGTCGTCGCCGCCGTGCACGCGGCCACCCGCGCGGCTGCCGTGCCGGGCGCCACCACCAGGGATCTGGACGAGGTCGCCCGTCAGGTGCTCTCCGAGCACGGCGCGAAGTCGAACTTCCTCGGATACGGCGGCTTCCCCGCGACGATCTGCACCTCGGTCAACGAGGTCGTCGTCCACGGCATCCCGGACGACAAGACCGTGCTCAAGGACGGTGACATCATCTCCGTCGACGCCGGCGCGATCATCGACGGCTGGCACGGCGACGCGGCTTTCACCGTATTCGTGGGCTCCGGTCACGCTCCGGAGCTCATCGAGCTCTCCCGGGTGACCGAGGAGTCGATGTGGGCCGGGATCGCGGCGATGCGCAACGGCAGCAGACTGGTGGACGTGTCGCGCGCGATCGAGACGTACATCCGGCGCCAGCCCCGTCCCGGCGGCGGCAAGTACGGGATCATCGAGGAGTACGGCGGCCATGGCATCGGCTCGCAGATGCATATGGACCCGCATCTGCTGAACTATGTCTCCCGCAAGCGCGGCAAGGGGCCCAAGCTGGTGCCCGGCTTCTGTCTGGCGATCGAGCCGATGGTCTCGCTCGGTACGCCGCACACCGAGGTGCTGGCGGACGAGTGGACGGTCATCACGACGGACGGCACCTGGTCCGCCCACTGGGAGCACTCGGTGGCTCTCACCGAGCAGGGCCCGCTGGTGCTGACCTCGCCGGACTGCGGCCGGGCGAAGCTGGCGGAGCTGGGCATCACGGCGGCGCCCGATCCGCTGGCCTGAGCGCCCGGCCCGATGGACAGGCCCCGGATCCAGGGCATCGGACGGCCGGTTCGCTTAAGGATCTCCAGGGCGGGCAAACTTCACGGATTCGTCTTTCCGGGTGTGCTGCCGTAGACTGACGCGTCGGCTCTGGTGTACCCGTGTGTCCGTATGCGGTTGCTACGTCTAGCAACTGTCGCGACCGCATGGCTGCCGGAGTTGATCAAGGTAGCCGATTCGAAGGGCGAAGCGTGGCCAAGAAGCAAGGTGCCATCGAAATTGAGGGCACCGTGATCGAGTCCCTCCCGAACGCCATGTTCAAGGTGGAGCTCCAGAACGGTCACAAGGTCCTCGCGCACATCAGCGGCAAGATGCGGATGCACTACATCCGGATCCTTCCCGATGACCGGGTCGTGGTGGAGCTGTCTCCGTACGACCTGACGCGTGGCCGGATCGTCTACCGATACAAGTAGATCTTGCTGAGCATCCCGGACACCGTGTGCACGGGCTGTCAGCACTGACCCGGAGAACCTCAATCCCATGAAGGTCAAGCCGAGCGTCAAGAAGATCTGCGACAAGTGCAAGGTGATCCGCCGTCACGGCCGGGTCATGGTCATCTGCGACAACCTGCGCCACAAGCAGCGCCAGGGCTGACGCACGACCGCCTGCCTCTCGCAGTACTTCGCGCGACGCGAGCAAACTCGTAATTACGCAGTGTCCGGTTCCCGTACGCGGGTGACCGACACCTCCGGCGGAGGCCGGGGACCCGGACCGGGCGTCTCTCGTACAGACGAGGCGCCGGCGGCCGGGAGAGTCACTGCGGAAGACCTCCGAACATCAACAGGAGCCATGAATGGCACGCCTCGCAGGCGTTGACCTTCCGCGCGAAAAGCGCGTCGAGGTCGCCCTCACCTATGTCTTCGGTATCGGGCGCACCCGGTCCAAGGAGACGCTCGCCGCCACCGGCGTCGACCCGAACGTCCGCGTCCGCGATCTCGCCGAGGAAGACCTCGTCAAGATCCGCGAGTACGTCGACGCCAACCTCAAGACCGAGGGTGACCTCCGTCGCGAGATCGCCGCCGACATCCGCCGCAAGGTCGAGATCGGCTGCTACCAGGGTCTGCGTCACCGCCGTGGCCTGCCGGTGCACGGTCAGCGCACCAGCACGAACGCCCGTACCCGCAAGGGCCCGCGTCGCGCCATCGCCGGCAAGAAGAAGCCGGGCAAGAAGTAGTCCTCAGCGGACGCTCATCAGCGGTCTTCGCTGTAGGACCGATCACCTCCTCGCAGGAAGTCAAAACATGCCTCCTAAGGGCCGACAGGGCGCAGCCAAGAAGGTGCGCCGCAAGGAAAAGAAGAACGTCGCTCATGGGCACGCCCACATCAAGAGCACGTTCAACAACACGATCGTCTCGATCACGGACCCTTCGGGCAATGTGATCTCCTGGGCCTCCGCCGGCCATGTCGGCTTCAAGGGCTCGCGCAAGTCCACGCCCTTCGCCGCGCAGATGGCCGCCGAGTCGGCCGCCCGCCGCGCGCAGGAGCACGGCATGCGCAAGGTCGACGTCTTCGTCAAGGGCCCCGGCTCCGGCCGTGAGACCGCGATCCGCTCGCTCCAGGCCACCGGCCTGGAGGTGGGCTCGATCCAGGACGTCACTCCCACCCCGCACAACGGCTGCCGCCCGCCCAAGCGGAGGCGCGTCTGACCGCAGATGCGCTTGTCGCATCTGAGGTTGATGTGCGGTATGGGCGGCTCGGCGCTTTCGTGCCGTGCCGCCCGTACTCTTGAACGGAGCAGTACCGAAGGACGTCAAATAGCGGGCGTCCCCAACTGAAGGATTTCACGCATGCTTATCGCTCAGCGTCCGTCGCTGACCGAAGAGGTCGTCGACGAATACCGTTCGCGGTTCGTCATCGAGCCGCTGGAGCCGGGCTTCGGCTACACGCTCGGCAACTCGCTCCGCCGTACGCTTCTCTCCTCGATCCCGGGCGCCGCTGTCACCAGCATCCGGATCGACGGTGTCCTGCACGAGTTCACCACCGTGCCGGGCGTCAAGGAGGACGTCACCGACCTCATCCTCAACATCAAGCAGCTCGTCGTCTCCTCGGAGCACGACGAGCCGGTCGTGATGTATCTGCGCAAGCAGGGCCCCGGCCTGGTGACCGCCGCCGACATCGCGCCGCCGGCTGGCGTCGAGGTCCACAACCCGGACCTCGTACTGGCGACGCTGAACGGCAAGGGCAAGCTGGAGATGGAGCTGACCGTCGAGCGCGGTCGCGGCTATGTCTCCGCCGTGCAGAACAAGCAGGTGGGCCAGGAGATCGGCCGTATTCCGGTCGACTCGATCTACTCGCCCGTGCTCAAGGTCACCTACAAGGTCGAGGCGACCCGAGTCGAGCAGCGCACCGACTTCGACAAGCTGATCGTCGATGTCGAGACCAAGCAGGCCATGCGACCGCGTGACGCCATGGCGTCCGCCGGCAAGACGCTGGTCGAGCTGTTCGGTCTGGCGCGCGAGCTGAACATCGACGCCGAGGGCATCGACATGGGCCCGTCGCCCACGGACGCCGCGCTCGCCGCCGATCTCGCCCTGCCGATCGAGGAGCTGGAGCTCACCGTTCGGTCGTACAACTGCCTCAAGCGCGAGGGCATCCACTCCGTGGGTGAGCTGGTGGCGCGCTCCGAGGCCGATCTGCTCGACATCCGCAACTTCGGTGCCAAGTCGATCGACGAGGTCAAGGCGAAGCTCGCGGGCATGGGCCTGGCGCTCAAGGACAGCCCGCCCGGATTCGACCCGACGGCCGCGGCGGACGCGTTCGGCGCGGACGACGACGCGGACGCCGGCTTCGTGGAGACCGAGCAGTACTGAGCCCCTGGCCGGGGCGGAGGCTTTGTCCTCAATCGCCGGACGAGCTTGATTGTGCCGGGTCCGGGGCTTGAACAGCTCGGACAGGCTGAATGTGAACGCTTCCGGCGGGCAGCAGCCCGTCGGTAACTGACACCGGTACCTGATACGGCCGGTGCAGACACAAGGAGACACACCATGCCGAAGCCCGCCAAGGGCGCCCGTCTGGGCGGCAGCGCAGCGCACGAGAAGCTGCTTCTCGCGAACCTCGCGAAGTCGCTCTTCGAGCACGGCCGCATCACCACGACCGAGGCCAAGGCCCGCCGCCTGCGTCCGGTCGCGGAGCGTTTCATCACCAAGGCGAAGAAGGGCGACATCCACAACCGTCGTCTGGTCCTTCAGTCGATCACGGACAAGGGCGTCGTCCACACGCTCTTCACCGAGATCGCGCCGCGGTACGAGAACCGCCCCGGTGGCTACACCCGTATCACCAAGATCGGCAACCGTCGTGGCGACAACGCCCCGATGGCGGTCATCGAGCTGGTCGAGGCGCTGACCGTGGCGCAGCAGGCGACCGGTGAGGCCGAGGCCGCGACCAAGCGCGCGGTCAAGGAGGACGCCCTCAAGAAGGACGAGGCTCCGGCCGAGACCGTCGAGGACGCCAAGCCGGCCGACGCCGAGGCCAAGGCCGACGAGGCCGAGTCCAAGGACGCCTGAGCGTACGGACGACGGCTGACGGACGGGCTCGCTCCCTCACGGGGGCGGGCCCGTTCGGCTGTGAAGGGAGCGGCAGGTGAACGAGGACATTGAGGGCGCGGCGCCCGGTTTCGTACGGGTGCGGCTGGATCTCTCGTACGACGGCAAGGACTTCTCCGGCTGGGCGAAGCAGGCGAACCGGCGCACCGTCCAGGGTGACATCGAGGACGCGCTGCGTACGGTGACACGGTCGGGCCAGACATACGAGCTGACCGTCGCCGGGCGTACGGACGCGGGCGTGCACGCCCGCGGACAGGTCGCGCATGTCGATCTGCCGGAGTCCGTGTGGGCCGAGCACCGGGAGCGGCTGCTGCGGCGGCTCGCCGGGCGGCTGGCCCATGATGTACGGGTCTGGCAGGTCGCGGAGGCGCCCGCCGGCTTCAACGCGCGCTTCTCCGCGCTCTGGCGGCGGTACGCGTACCGCGTGGTGGACCATCCCGGCGGTGTCGATCCGCTGCTGCGCGGTCATGTGCTCTGGCACGACTGGCCGTTGGACGTCGAGGCGATGAACGCGGCGTCGGCCGGGCTGCTCGGCGAGCACGACTTCGCGGCGTACTGCAAGAGGCGCGAGGGCGCGACGACCATCCGTACGCTCCAGCGGCTGGACTGGGAGCGGGACGCGCACGGCGTGATCACCGCGACCGTACGGGCCGATGCCTTCTGCCACAACATGGTGCGTTCGCTGGTGGGCGCGCTGCTGTTCGTGGGCGATGGACACCGGCCCGTGGAGTGGCCGGCGAAGGTGCTGGCGGCGGGCGTGCGGGACTCGGCGGTGCATGTCGTACGGCCGCACGGGCTCACGCTGGAGGAAGTCGGCTATCCGGCCGACGCGTTGCTGGCCTCCCGCAGCCGGGAGGCGCGCAACAAGCGGACGCTGGGCGGCGGTTCCGTCTGCTGCTGATCGCGGCGGACCGGTTCAGGCGCGGCGTAGGCGGCGGGCCGTCCTTCGCAGCAGGCCCGGTTTCTTGGGCTCGGGTGGCTCGGGTGGCTTGGGGGCGGCCACGCGCAGGGACAGATCCGTCTGCGGATTGGTCCAGTACGGCGTGATACGGCGGTCCGGCGCGGTCGGGTGCGGTACGGGCCTCAGCCGCTCCGGGACGTCCGGGCCGCGCAGTGCGCCGAGCCGGGCGGTCTTCGTCCAGCCGAGCGCGGTGAGCCGTACGTACAGATCCCAGACGCCGTCCTTGAGCGGTGAACCGTCCACGGCGGTGGCGGGATCGAGCAGCGCGGTCCCGGCGACACTCAGGGTGCCGCCCTGGTGGCGGACGGTGAGATCGGTCGGCAGCCGGTGTTCGGCGCCGCCCGCGCGCTCGCGCAGGACGAGCACGGCGGAGGCCTTCTCGGGCAGGGCGCCGCCGGTGAGCGGCTCCTGCGCGAAGCGCTCGCGCAGGGCGGCGGGGAGACCGGCCGGTACGAGGGACGGCTTGCCGTCGCCCGTGGTGGTGAGGCCCAACGGAGCCTCGGCGGCGAGCGGTTCGGCGGTGAAGGCGATCCGGAGCCGCCCGTCGTCCTGCCAGGAGAGCGCGTCCAGCCGGGCGCGGCAGCCGACGGAGGCCTCCCAGCTGGCGAGTGCCATGAGATCGTCCGGGCGGTCGTCGATGATCAGCCCGACGGCCAGCCGGCGCGCGGTGGGCAGTCCCGCCACGGCCGTACGGGAGATACCGTCCACGACGACCTTGCGGATCTCGTAGAACAGCTCGCGCCGCGCGTCCTCGTCCAGATCGAGCAGCCGCTTGCCGCTCAGCCGGTCCAGGATCTCCACGCGCAGCCAGCGCCGGTGCAGCCGGTCCCGGGTGGCTCCGGGCCCGGTGAGTCCGTCGGTGAGCTCCAGGAGCCCGCTCAGCGCGCCGTAGAACGCGGCCGGGGCCACGGGCGGCTGTCCCGTACGCGGCGGCCCGTACTGGTAGCAGACACGGCTGCCCAGGACGGCCGCACGGCCCGCCCGCAGCGTCGCCTCGGCGGTGAACGCCTGACCGGCCAGCGGCCTGCCCTCGGCGAAGCGGAGCCCGTGCTCGGCGAGGAAGGCGCGGTCGAAGAGCTTGTCGGGCGTGAGGCTGTCGGCCAGCGGATCCTTGGCGAGAGTGGCCCGTGGCCGGTCCCGTACGAACAGCTCGCGCGGCACAGGTCTGCCCTTGGCGGCCGGTTTGCCCGCGACGATGTCGGCGTCGTGCTCGACGCCGTACGCGTACATATGCTCCAGGGCGTCCGCGGTGAGACGGTCGCCGGGCTCCATGAAGATCACATACGAGCCGGTGGCGGCGTCGGCGCCCGCGTTGCGCGGCTCGGTGCCCGGCGGTGTCTGTGCCACCGGGATCACCTCGATGTCCCGGGCGGGCAAGGTCTGGGCGGTCAGCGAGGCGAGCGTGGACTCGACGGCCGCCGGATCCGCACCGGCCGTGGGCAGGACGACGCTGACCTTCGGCGGACGGGCATGAGGCGCCGCGTCGGTCGCGCGTACGGTCAGGGCGAGGCCCTCGCCGTCCAGCACGGCGGTGATCTCCCGGCCGCCGAGGATCTCCGGAGCGGGCAGATCCACCTCGCCGGGCGCGGTGCTCTCACCGAGCCGCGCGTACCGGTCGAATCCGGCGCCCATCAGCCGGATCTGCACCTCCCAGGCGCCCTCGGCCAGTGGTGCGCCGCCGGCGGCGCGGAGCGGATCCACGGCGAAGGTGCCGCGTACGACGGGACGGACGAGCACGGTGCTGTCGTCCACGGTGTCGTCGTCCGTGGCGTCCCCGGCCTGTGGCACGGGTGGCGCGGGCTCCTCTTCGAGTACGAGAGACACCTCGCGCGGCATCACCCACACATGCGCGGTCTCCGTGTGCCGCAGCAGCACATCGGCCTTGAAGCTCTTCAGCTCGTCGGTCACCTCGACGGGCTCGGAGAGGACACCGTCCGTCAGGGCCGGTGCGAGGAAGTACCGCTCGCCGCGCCGGGCCAGCAGCAGCCCCGAGCCGTCTCCCGGATCGTCTTCGAAACGCGCGGTGAAGGAGGCCTTGAACCGGTCGCGGTTCCAGACCGGCCGCCCGACCGCGCACCGCGCCACCAGATCGCTCTGGCGACGCGTGAACTCGGTGAGATCCTCGCGCCTGTCCGCCCGGAGCAGGACCGATCTGGTGCGCTGTACGGCGGCCAGTCCGCGCTCCACACCGTCCGTCATGAACTCCTCGGCCAGCTCGCGCACGGCCTCGTACGGATCGTCGCGGAACGGCGGATCGATCAGCAGCCCGCGCGGCGGCACACCGAGCCGGTGCAGCATCTCCACCCGGTAGAAGCGGCGCAGCAGCCGGTCGCGCTCGGCTCCCGGCCCGGTGCCTTCGACGACCGTCGCCATGACCTGGCGCAGATTGCCGTAGTACCACCGCGGATCCATGGCCGCCGTGCCCGCGTTCTCGGCGTCCTCGCGGGCCCAGTACGTGTAGCAGACGTAGTCGCCGAGCACGGAGACGACGGACGCCTTGAGATAGGCGCGGACCATGAAGAGCTGGTCCTCCAGGATCCACGGCCCTTCGGGATGCGCGATGCCGTGCTCGCGCAGGAACGCCGTGCGGAACATCTTGTGCGGTGTGAGGCTGTCGATGAGCGGCGCGTTCCACACCGTGGCGCTCTCGCGGCTCCGGCTCATCAGACCGTACGGAACGCCACGGCTGCGGAAGTTGCTGGCGACCTTGCCGATCACGATGTCGGAGCCGTTGCGCCGGCCCATCTCGTACAGCCGCTCCAGCGCCTCCGGCGCCATACGGTCGTCGTGGTCCACGAACTGCACGTACGCGCCGTTCGCCCGCTCCACTCCGACATTGCGCGGCTTGCCCGGCCAGCCCGAGTTCGGGATACGCGTCATACGGAAGTGGTCGTGGGCGGCGACCAGTGCCTCCAGATGCTCGGGCGTCCTGTCGGTCGAGCCGTCGTCGACGAAGAGCACCTCGAACTCGGAGCTGGGCAGTGTCTGCCGCAGCATCGACTCGACCAATGGCTCGATGTGGCGTCCCGAGTTGTACGTCGGGACCACCACAGTGACTTTGACCGCCATCCGCCCCACACCTTCTTGATGCTCACCGTTACCGCACAGGTCGCACAGACTTTACGCGGGCCGCCTTTACGCGGACCGCATGTGCGGTATGCCGGAGAGCGAGGCGAGCGGGGGCGCGGCGCACGGCGTCGGTGCCGCGGACAGCCTGACGGCCTCCGGCGCGAGCGTCACTCCGCAGCCGACGCGGATGCCGGACGGCAGTTCATTGCCCGCGCCGACCTTGGCGCCGTCGCCGACGACCACCGCGTCGAGCGTGGAGTCCGTACCGACCACGGCGTACCGGCCGATCACGCTGCGGCGGACGCGGGCGCCCGCGGCGATCCGGGCG
>NZ_FMDK01001029.1 GCF_900091995.1 Streptomyces sp. MnatMP-M17 | reverse complement strand
GCGCCGGCCAGCCCGGTGGCTCTGAGGAAGCGACGGCGGCTGGAGGCGGCGGCCGGGAGGACGCCGTCGGGCTGATGAAGCGGACTGCACATGTACGTCTCCGCGAAGTTTGTCCGATTGACCGAGGGCAAACTACGCGGGGCCGGCGGGCACTTCGGCGCCGCTTCGGCAATGGCTGGAGGAAGAACCCGTGAATGGCGGGGACCGTCTCAGTCCTCGGTCTCCGCCGTGGCGGTCGTGGCGGAGTCGGGCCGCAGCACGGGATCGCGCTCGGCCGCGCCGGTACGCGGCAGCAGCGCGACGGCGAGGACGAGGGCCGGGAGCAGGGCGGCGATGAGGTGCGTCCGACGGCGGTACGAGGTGTGGAGCGCGGACGGGGACGCGGACAGGGACGGGCTCGTCTGGTCCGGTACGGCCTGGTGGGCGGCCGGTACGGCTTCGCGGGCGGCCGGTACGGCCTGAGGAGCGCCCCACAGCCGGAGCCATGGCTTCGCCAGGAGCGGCCACAGCAGGACCACGGTCAGAATGACCGCCCACCAGGGCCAGAAGAGAAGGTCCCGGTGTGCCAGGTCCAGCCCGCTGGCGAGCGCGGTGAGCGGCGCGTCGCCGAGGGCGATCAGGCTCACGACGCCGAAGGGCGTCACGAGCACGGCGTACAGCAGCAGGGCGATCGGCCCGGCCAGCAGAAGGAGCAGTGGCGCCACCGGCTGATGCGACCGCTCGATGAACCACCTGCGCAGCGCGCTCGGCGGGTGGTACAGCTTGCCGAGCATCCGGCGCGGCCCGGAGGTTCGGGTGGCGTCGAGTGCCTCCAGCACCGTGCGCCGCCCGGCATCGGCCACCGCGTAACGGTCCGCCGCCAACTCGGCGCACCACAGGGCGATGACGGGCAGGAGCAGCACCAGCGGCAGCCGCATGACGACGACGGCCAGTTGGACAACCATCATCGAGGAGGTCGGCGCGTGCGTCAGGAACAGCCAGACCACCGGGCCGGCACCGCACACCAGGAGCAGCACGGGCCAGGCACCGACGACACGGGTGAAAGGGCTGCCGAGACCGGTGATGAGGTGTTCGCCGCAGGTGAGATGCCTCGCCTCGTGCAGCAGCAGCGCGCGGGCCCGGTCGGGTTCGCTCTGCCGGAGCGCGAGGAATCCGAGCGACACGGCGACCCCGCGCTCGCGCCAGCCTCGCGCGTACACCCTGATCGACGGGCCGCGGGCCCGGAGGGAGATCTTGAGCGTCGTCCCCGGCGCGTGCTGGTCGAGCAGGCGCTGTACGGAACGTACGGCGGAGGACGGACCGTCCGCGGCGCCGCCATCGGGATCGACGAGGTGGTAGCGCCATTCCGTGTACCGGCCGCGCAGATGCGGCAGCAGGACGGTGGCCACTCCGGACGCCATGACAAGGAAGGGCATCGCCTGGCTCACCGTCATCACGCGCAGCGCGGCGAACCCGGAACCGGAGACGACGGCGGCGCCGTATGTCCGGTCCGTCCAGAGGTCCAGGATCTGTGCGTGCCACCAGGTGACACTGCCGGGCACTTGATAGAGGTACATCGCCATGACCAGCCACAGCCAGGGCGGTGGAGGCAGGGCGGGCCCGCCGGAGGCGGGAGGGCGCTTCACTCTCCGCTCGCGGGGACGCCGGAGCCAGAGCCAGAGCCGGAGCTACGGCCGGACAACCTGGTGGCCAGTCGGCGCCGCAGACGGCGGACGGCGGATACGGCCGTGCTCGTGGGTATCGGCGCGGGCGTGCCCGGTGGCCGGTGGCCCGCCAGGAGTCCGAGGAAGGCGCCGGCGCCCGCGTCGCGGCCTTCGTACAGAGCCGCGACGGCCTCGGCGGCGGCGAGATCGGCCCGGTGACGTGGCGTACCGCCGTCCTGGAGGCAGCGGGACACCTGGGCCACGGCGCCGACGAGAACAGCGAGATCGGCGGAGCTGACGCCCGAGCCGGGCCCGGAGGGCGTCCCGGCGCCCGAACCGGCCGTGCCCGCTGTATCAGCCGTACCCGTACCACCCGCGCCACCCGTCGCACCCGTCGCAGGCACGCCACCCGCCCGGGCCGAGCTCCCGTCCCGGGCCCCGGATGCCCTCCGTTCCTCCAGAGCCAGCAGCAGTGCCGCGCCCGACACCGCGTTGCTGACGACCGGCGA
>NZ_FMDK01001229.1 GCF_900091995.1 Streptomyces sp. MnatMP-M17 | reverse complement strand
CCCTGCCGTACGGAGCGTGCTGCTGGCGGCTGCGGCCGGTGCCGCGTTCGGTATCGCCTCGGTCTTCACCAAGACGGTCACGGTGGACTGGGCCTCGGACACACCGAGTGTGCAGCTGCCGAGCCTGCTGATCATCGCGGTCCTCGCGATCGGCGGGCTGCTGCTCTCCCAGGCGTCCTACCGAGGTGCGGGACTGGCCGCGCCGCTGGCCACGGTCACCGTCGTCAATCCGGTGGTGGCCGCGACCGTGGGCCTGACGCTCTTCGGTGAGCAGTTCCGCCACGGCGTCCTCGGTACGGTGCTGGCGCTGGGCTCCGGTGTGGTCGCCGCGGGCGGGCTGATACTGCTCACCACGGAGCGGCTCGGAGCCTCGCGGGCGGGCGGCCCGGGCGCGTCTGCGGCTCCGTCGGCGGCCTCTGGCCGGCTGGGCCGGGCGGATCGCCCGGGACCGGCTCATCCGGGACCGGCCGGGGCGGGCGGCAGCACCGTGGCCCCGGCCTCGGACGCTCCCTCAGAGCCTGATGCCCGCGGCCCGCAGATAGGCGAGCGGATCGATGTCGGTCCCGTAGTCCGGCCCCGTACGCATCTCGAAATGGAGATGCGGTCCCGTACTGTTACCGGTCGATCCTGACCGTGCGATCCGCTGGCCGCCGCCGACCTGCTGGCCCTCACGCACATTGAGCGCGGAGAGATGCGCGTACTGGCTGTACTTGCCGTCCTCGTGCCGGATGACGATCTGATAGCCGTACGAGCCCGCCCAGCCGGCCGAGACCACATGTCCGGCGGCGACGGCCTTCACCGAGGTGCCGGTGGGCACCGGGAAGTCCACACCGGTGTGATAGCCGCTGGCCCAGGAGCCGGCCTGGCGGTACTGGGTCCCGGTGGAGGCGGAGACGGGCGCGGTGACCGCGGCCGTCCTCGGCCTCTCGGCGCGGGCGGGCGCCTTGGCCTGCTGCTTCTTCTCCGTCTGCTTCGGCTTCTCGGCCTGCTTGGGTTTCGCCGCCGCCTGCTTGGGCTTTTCGGCCTGCTTCGGCTTGGCCGCCGCCTGCTTCGGCTTCGCGGCCGGTACGGGCTTCGCCGTCTCCCTGGGCCCTGTGGTGGCGCTGCCCTTGGGAGGCGTGCCCTTCGCGGGCGCCAGTACATGCAGGACGAGCTTCTGGCCGGGGAAGATCAGATCGGGATCCGTACCGATGAGCTGACGGTTCTCCTCGTACAGCCGCTGCCAGCCGCCCTTGACGGACTCCTCGACTGCGATCGCGGAGAGCGAGTCGCCGCGCGCCACGGTGTAGCCCTCGCGCTGTGTCGGGACGGTGGTGGGCGACGCGGCCTTCTTCGGCCGGCTCTGCTCGGTCTGGCGGCTCTGCGCCGACTTCGTCCGGAGCGGGCCGCTGGTCCGCTCGGTCGCGGCTTCGGGCGCGTTGCCGCCGTCGCCGGTCCGGTCCGGAGTGATGTCCGGCGCGTCGCCGCCCCGCGTCAGTCCGGCCTGTACCGAGCAGGCGGGCCAGGCTCCCGGGCCCTGGCCCTTGAGCACCTTCTCCGCGACGGCGATCTGCTGGTCCTTCGTGGCCAGATCGGCGCGCGGCGCATAGCTTCCGCCGCCGTACGCCTCCCAGGTGGACTGGGTGAACTGGAGTCCGCCGAAGTAGCCGTTACCGGTGTTTATCTGCCAGTTGCCGGTCGACTCACAGGCCGCCACCTTCTCCCAGACATCCACCGACGCTCCATGCGCCGATCCGGCGGCGATGAGCGGCAGTGCCATCCCGGCGCCGCTCGCCGTAACGGTCAGCGATGCTCGGTTGATACGGCTCGGCTGGTACCTGCGGTGCCGACCGGTTGCGGCCATGGCTGGGCTCCCCCACTGGCTGTAGGACACGTCGCAACCGGACAACTTACGGGCTGCGCACACACCGTGACAAGACCTCAACTGGTGGCGACCGCAACCCGGTTCGACCGATCGGCGCCCTGCCTGGTCAGCGGCCCCTCCTCGGTGCGGGCCGACGGCGGAAGCCGGGCCGCCGGTGTCCCGCGAGAGCCGCCATTGACAGCGCCGAGGCCGTCCGGCGAGTCTTGGCGCAGCAAATGGGAGAGCGCTCTCCCAGTATGGAGCGAAGGGTGCGGACATGACCGAGGAAGAGATAGGCCATCTGCTGGAGAAGCTCGATCTCCGGCAGAAGGTGCGTCTGCTGACCGGCGCGAGCAACTGGCGTACGCATCCGGAACCGGCCCTCGGACTGCGCGCCCTTACCTTCTCGGACGGTCCCGCCGGAGTGCGCGGCGCGGCCTGGGACGAACGGGACACCTCGCTCGTGCTGCCCTCCCCGAGCGCGCTCGCGGCCTCCTGGGACGAGGAGTTGGTGACCGAGCTGGGCGGGCTGCTCGCGGAGGAGGCCCGGCGCAAGGGTGTCGACGTCCTGCTCGCACCCACGCTCAATCTGCACCGGTCGCCGCTGGGCGGGCGGCACTTCGAGTGTTTCTCCGAGGACCCGCTGCTGACCGGCCGTACGGGCGCGGCCCTCGTCCATGGCATCCAGGGCGGCGGAGTGGCGGCCACCGCCAAGCACTTCGTCGCCAATGACGCGGAGACCGACCGGCTCACCGTCGATGTGCGGGTAGACGAACGGACGCTGCGCGAGGTGTATCTCGCGCCCTTCGAAGCGGCGGTCGAGGCGGGCGTCTGGGCGGTGATGTCCGCGTACAACCGCGTCAACGGAGTCACGATGGCCGCGGGGCCGCTGCTGACCGAGCCGCTCAAGGGCGAGTGGCGCTTCACCGGGCCGGTGGTCTCCGACTGGGGCGCGGTCCGCTCGCTGCTCGACACCGCGCGCGCCGCGCAGGATCTGGCGATGCCGGGGCCCGAAAGCCCTTGGGCCGACGGGCTGTTCGCCGCCGTGCAGCAAGGGCTGGTCCCTGTGGCACGGATCGACGACAAGGTACGCAGACTGCTGCGGCTCGCCGACCGCGTGGGCGCGCTGGGTGAACGGCCCGCGGCGCGGCGGCCGTTGGCCGCGGTGGCGGCCGACGGGCGCG
>NZ_FMDK01000085.1 GCF_900091995.1 Streptomyces sp. MnatMP-M17 | reverse complement strand
CGCCCCGGACTGGAGGCCGGCCCCCGCGCCGCAGCGCGGCGGCGAACTGGTCCCGCCGATCCAGGCCGCGGTGAACTTCTCCTTCAGCCCGATCGAGCTGGACCACCCCGACCCGTTCGGCGTCACCGTCGTGCTGATGGAAGAGGACGGCTACCGCATCAGCCTGACCGAAGCGTTCGCCCGCTGAGCCCGTGACCCGGGACTTCGACGACGACGCGCCCCGCCGTATCCAGGACGCGGACGACCTGATCAACGCCCGCAAGCGGGACGAAGCCGAGCGGATTCGCGCCCGCCAGCGGGACGCCGACGAACGGATCTACGTGGTGAGCACCAACCTCGTCATCGACGCCCAGGAGAAGCTCGCCCGGCGCCGGCGGCTGGACCGCATCTGGCGCGCCGGGGCGGCCGTCAGCTGGCTGTCCTTACTCACCGCCGTCATCGGCACTGGCATCGCCTCGCTCACCACGGGCGACCCGGGGCGGTTCGTTCTGGGTGACCTGATCTGCGGAAGCCTGCTCCTGATGTCCCTGCTGGCGCTGGTCGGCGTCCGCTTCGCGGGGCGGGGCGTGCCGGCCCTCCAGCGCCTGGAGGCGCAGCTCGCCTCCGCGCAGGAGTCGCTGTGGAAGCAGAAGGTCAAGAGCAACCCGGACCTGGACGACCGGCGCAAGCTCTACCGCGAGGAAGTCACCACTGCGGTCGAGAAGTACCAGGCCGACAGCCGCAAGTACCGGCGCATCCACAACAGCCTGCAGACCCTCATCATGATCGGCTCAGCCTCCACGACCACGATCGCGGCCCTGGACACCGGCAAGGAGCTGACCTGGCAGAGCGTCACCCTGACCGGCATCAGCTTCGCCATCACGGTGGCCGCGATGTTCACCGGCTACTACAAGTTCCGCGAGCGCAGCTACTTCCTCCAGCAGACCGCCGACGCCATCGAGGAAGAGGCCAACGCCGTCCGGCTCGGCATCGGCCCGTACAGCGAGTACGGGCCCGGCCGGGAGGCCGAGGCTCTGAAGAAGTTCACCCAGAGGGTCGAAAAGCACCGCAACGAGCAGCGGCGCCGCCAGCAGCTGCTGGACCAGCCCGCCGATCAGGCCACGCCCTCCAGCCAGCCGCCCGCGGCCTGACGGCGAGCCGTCTACCGGCGTCGGCGACCGCGGCCCTCGATGTGACGGTTGAGGATGTTCCGCCGCGCCTGGTGGGATCCGGCGGGCAGAGCGCACTCGGCATCCGGCTTGGCTACGAGTGAGCCTTCTTTAATCGGGTGTATTCCTTGGCCAGTTCGACCCGTGAGCGGTGCGGGCCGCCCGACGTGGTGCACCGCTGCTCGGGTTCCTGGCCGCAGTCGGGGCAGGTCACCTCGTACACCCGCCACGGCCGCCGCGACCGTTGCTGTTCCCTGCGTTCGTCGATGATCGGCTTCAGCCGCTCGTCGTGCGGCACCCGCCGCGTCTCACCGGGCATGGTGTCGACGGCGCATTGCTGGCCGCTGTTCGCCCCGCAGCGCGGGCAGCGCCTCTCCAGCCACCTCTTCCGGGTAACTTGCCGATGGAGCTGCGGAAGCCGCTTCCCTTGTCCGGGCTGGAGAGGGCCCGCGGTGTGACGTACCCGCTCCCTCCAGGCCTCGACCTTTGCCTGACGATGCGGCCCGATACTGCCGGCCTCGCTCGCTGCCCGAAGCAGCTCACGGACCTTGATCCGCAGTACGTCCAGGTCCGGGTCGGGGGGAAGTTGGTCAAGGTCGTCGAGGAGGGTGTTCAGGCGCTTGCTCCTGGCCGCCGCGATCGCGGTGAGGCAGCCGTCAGCCGCGTCGATCACGCGGCTCTCCTCCTCGGAACAGGCGTCTTTGGCGGCCGTCTTGGCATGCCGCAACAGCTTCTTGACCTTCCCTGCCCGCTTCTCGGCCACCGCCTGTTCCAGGCTGGCGAACAGCCCCCTGCGGGCCCCGACTTCTTTCTCGATCCAGACGAGGCCGGAGCGCAGGGCGGCATCCAGCTGCTCCTGCAGCCGCGGGCTCACGCCGGCGAGTTCCGGCATCTCGCGGCACACCGATTCAGCCAGGGCGATGGACTCGGTCCGGCGGGCGTAGAGCAGCTTACGCAGCAGCTCCCGAGCCCGGGTGTCCTGTGCCGTGTCCGTGTTCTGCCCCGGCGTCCACTTCGCGGGCGCCGCCGCGCTGCGGGCCTGGACGATCCGCTGGACCGCCGGCGTCGACAGCCCGCGCTCCGTCACCTCGCACTCCTCCAGGGCGAACCACTCGGTGGGCCGCGCGAAGGCCTCGGTACCGATCCGCACCCGCCTGCTCGTGCCCTCGCTGTCCAGGCGGATCCGGTGCACGTACCAACGCCGGATCAGCGTGTCCCGGTCGACCGGGACGCCCAGGCCGAGCACCGGCTCCAGGCCGTCGTCCCACACCGGCGCCACCGCCTGGTCCAGGTGCACCCGCAGCGCGCCGCGCGGCCAGCGGATGTCGACGACGGAGCCGAGCGGCGCCCCGGCCGAGCCGGTGTAATCGAAGCTCGCCTGCTCGCCGTGGCCGGCGAGCCAGGCCGCGGCCGCCGACCGCACGTACAGGTGATCGGCGCTGTTCACGCCGCGGGCGCGGCGCCCGCACTCGTGCGGCAGCCCGTCCGGAGCCGGGTGATGGGCGAAATGACAGGCGCGGTCCGTGTACAACTTCGTGGTCAACTGACCACCGCAGCCACCGAGCAAAGTCCCGCACCAGAAGGTCTCGCCCTCGTAGCGGTGGCGGAACACGTCCAACTCGATGGCCTCCATCGGCAGCATCAGCGGCTCCTCCGACTCCGCACTGCTCAGCACCGCCGTCTGGATCCGCCGCCTGTCAGCCTGCACGAGCCCCCGCCCTTCGTCCCAACTCATCGTGCCACCTTGAATGTTGGCTTCACAGGCCATCGACGTGTTCACGGCGTCGTACGCAGCGGGGCAGGCTCGACAGCAATGGCCGACCGTGCCAGCGTCCCGGGCGGCTCCGCCTGAGCCCGCCGCAGCGCAAGAGCCGCGGGCGGCCTCAGGTTCGCGGCGACGCTGGGCGCGGGCAATCTCGGTGGAGGCCAGCGCATCGTCCGTCGCAGGCTCCGGCTGGGTACCTACCGCCCTCTTTACGGAGTGTCACGCTTAGTCCAATATCGGTTATGGCAGTGGGTCCTGGGGTGGGGGAGAAAGCCATGGCAACCGGCACGGACAAGGATTATTGGGCTTCACAGGCGTTGCCTAGCGTCCTCAAGCACAAACTGCTGGGCGAGTACATTCCACGCTTCGGCGGGATGACTGGCTCCCGGGGACGTCGCCAGGTCGTCTACCTGGACGGCTATGCAGGCGAAGGGCGGTACGAGAGCGGTGACCGCGGCTCTGCGGAGATCGCGATGCAGGTGGCCGCTCATCACCTGGATAAGAACGCACTGTTATGGAACTGCTTCTTCGTGGAGCAGAAACCCGATTCGGTTGGCCGTCTGGACCAGGTCGCGGCTCACTACCGGGCCCAGGGTGTGGACGCGAGGGTGCATCACGGTGACGTCGGCGATGTGCTGGGGGAGGTTCTGCGGGCTGCTGGAGGGCTCCCGCTGTTCCTGTTTCTTGACCCGTGCGGGCTGGGGTTGCCGTTCGACCGGATTGTGCAAACGCTGAACCAGCGGCGTAGCACTCCGCGGCTCTGGCAGCCCACCGAGTTCTTGATGAACTTCAGCATGGATGCGGTGCGCCGTCTGGGAGGCAATGCCCGTTCCGCCCGGGGTCTGGAACGCTCCTCCGAGCGTTTCGACGAGGCGTGTGGTGGCCGCTGGTGGCGTGAGTACTTCCGGCCGGACGAGCCGGTCGAAGCGGACGTGGACGAGATCGTGGCCGCCCAGTACGCCCAGCGGCTGAGGGAGAAGACCGGCATGTTCGTGCAGTCGGTGCCGGTCGCCAGGAAGCCCGGGAAGAAGGCGGTGTATCACCTGGTCTTCGGCACCCGCAGCGAGCACGGTCTGTGGTTCTTCGGGGATGCCGTGGCCCGGGCTCGCAACGCGTGGTGGGAGGGGCTTGAGATCAAGGAGGAACGGGAAGATCCGGGCGCTCTCTTCTCCGCCGCCTCGGTGGTCCGCCCGGACCCGCAGGAGGTGACTGACGCTGCCGTGCCCGTCCTGGCCGACAACATGGAGCGGATCCTGCACCAGCAGAAACGGCCCTTCAAGCTGCTCAACCACACACTTGACGTCTTCGGTGACTACTACGGGCAGGTCACCGAACCGGCCGCGCGCAAGGCCGTCAAGCTGCTGCACAGCAGCGGCCGGACGGCCAGCACGGGCGTCGGAGGGAGAACCCACGAACTGGTCGTTGAGCCCCCTCGGTGAAGACGGTCAGACGCCGGTAAATGCAGGCATCTGGTCCCAGGTACGGCCTTGCAGGGTGCGGCCGCCAGCCTTGGGCGTGTGGCCGCCCCACTGCTTGAAGAAGAACGCGACCTGGTCCTCCAGACACAGATCACGAATCTGCGTCACCCAGGATTCGGCCATCGGCCGATGACGCGGGCCCGACTCACCCCCCGCGATCACCCAGTGGATCCCGTCCAGGTTCAACCCGTCCAGCGGGCCCAGCAGCGGCTCACAGGACAAGAACCGCACCGCGGCGGGCACCTGCCGCAGGTCATCTACCCGGGGCAGCTCCTTCTCCGTCTCCACCGAGACGCCCATCCACAGGTTCCCGGGCCACACCAACTGGTCGGCGACCTGCCGCAGACGCCTGGCCCGCTTGGTCAGCACCTGGTACGTGTGCTGCGGCGTGTCCGCCATGACCTCGAAAACCTGCCGCACGAAGTCCAGCGGCACACGGGCATGGAACAAGTCGCTCATGGAGTTCACGAACACCGTCCGCGGGCTTTTCCACCCGTACGGAACATCCAGAGCGTCCGGATGCGCCGTCAGATCGAACCCAGGTCCCGACGTCCGCGGATCCCCGTCATTTTGATACTTCGCCGCCCCCATCGCCTTTAACCGCTTGGCCAGGGTCAGCGCGTAGCAGTTGTCACACCCCGAGGAAACCCGGTCACACCCGGTCGTCGGATTCCACGTCGCCTCGGTCCACTCGATCGCGCTGCGGTCACTCACCGGGCACCCCTCCCTATGCCGCGGCCGCCCATCCTCGCGTCCGCGGTCTGCTGCGTGTCCAACGAGGCGTCAGACCACCGGACACCGACATCCAACCACCGGCCGTCGACGGCAGCTCCCAGCACCCTCGAATGGAACATGCGTACGCCCTTTCTTGTGATGTGACAACGGGGCAAAGCGGATAGTGGTGTTGATTCTGGCCGCCGCCCGTCTCAGGCGGAACGGCTCAGCCCCTGCGGCGGCGCGACGCCCGTACCGGCCTGCCTCGCTGCCCGCTCCATCCGCGCGCGGCGCAGAGCCGCCACGTGAGAAGAATCGGACTCGCGGCGGCGCTGGGTGCGGGCCGCTTCGGTCGGGGCCGACTCATTGGTCGGGATGTCGTCCGGCTCGGGGAACGCCTGAAGGCTGAGCGCGCGCAGCGCGGCGGTCTGCCGCTTCACAGCCTCCGTGATCGATGGATCGATACGACTGGGAGGCGTGACGGCCTGGTGCGCGGCGAGCGCCTGGTGGAAGCCGGGCGACGCCATCTCGCGTGTCTTGACCGGCGCCTGCGGAGCGTCTGCGACGGCTGGGGCCTTCGGAGTGGTCCGGGGCGCGGGCGCGTGGCCGGCGGGCAGGATCCGTACCGTGCGCACCGTGTCGGTGCCGACCGTGCTGTTCGCCGTGGCGGTGATTTGTGCGGTGATGAGGCGGAGTTGGGTGGCGTAGGCGGGGGAGTCGGGGCGCAGGTCCAGTTGGCCGGTCTGCGGGTGGAAGGCGACGGCCTGGACGTGGTCGGGCAGTTGCGGGGCGACGGCGGCCGCGATGTCGGGCCAGCGGTCCAGCACGGTTCCGCCGGCGGCGGGGAGCTCCCAGGCCCGGTCGGCCATCAGGCCGGCGAGTACCGTGGCGAACCCGCTGGGCTCCCGCCCGTCCCGCTTCACCCTGGTGGGGCGGCGGCGCGGTGTGCGGGCCTGGTTGCCGTTCTTCTGCGCGGCCAGGCGGGCCTGCTGCAGTGCGACCCGGGCGAGGTCGACGCCTGACAGTTCCGGGACGCCGTCGCCGCTGGTGGTGGTTTGTTCGGTGGGGGTGGTCTGTTCGGTCATGTCGGCCTCCTACCGGCGTCCGTAGGTGAGCCGCGAGCTGCGGGAGCTGCTCGCGATCCGCCGGGCGCGCTGGACCAGGTCCGTGCCGTAGATGCGCTCTGCGGCAGGCCGCCCCATGGAGTTCACGGCCGTCATGACCAGGTCGGTCTCGCCTTCCATGAACTGGCCCCAGGCGACGGCGCGCAGCTCCTCCAGGGCCTGCTCGGTCAGCTCTGCCTCCGCGGCCTGGTCGTCGGCAGCGTGGTCCTGGTGGCCGGCCGCCGCGTGCTTGACCTGGGTGATGGCTGCGGTCAGGTCGCGCTGGACAGCGGGGCTGGACGGGAGGGTGGCGTCACCGTCGAATCGCTCGGTACGGGCGCGGACCTGCTCGATGCGGTGACGGCGTGCGGCCTCCTGGGCGCCGCGCCACTGCTCCACCGCTGCGGCCCGCTTGGCGGGGGTGTCCAGGACGGTTTCCGCTCCGGCCAGCAGTACGGCGAGCAGGCCGGAGCCCCGGCGGACCCGGCACCCCGGGTGCAGCGCCTTCTTCGTATCCGTCCGCGATCAAGCCGGTAGCACTAGCTGAACCGGCTTGTTCTGGAGCAGCACAACAAACAACGGCAGACGCCGGGCCTGGCGGCGGCTGTGAGCGCAGCAGCCGGTAGCACCAGGTAAACCGGGTTGTTCTGGTTTTCCAGAACAACCAGCGGGGCCGCGCTCACGAGCCCAGGACCCGAATGACTTGCTGGCCGAGGCCGGCGGCACCGGTCCCGATGCTAATGATCCCGTTCACTGTCGTGACCCATTCACGGAAGCGATCCATCAGGTTGGCTTCGCGGAGGGGGTCTGTAGTTTCAGGGCGGCGCACAACGGCGCTGACGAAGGCGTCAAAAGTGCCTTCCACGCCCCCACGTCCGTAAATTCTCACCATATGGACGGCCTGCAGCAATGCGTGGAGGTGATGCAGCAGGAGGAGGCTGGCGGTGGGGGGAAGCTTCGCCGCGCTGACCTCGCGCATCAGGTCGCCGATTAGACCTTCGAGGCGCGTGATGTCCTCATTTGACATTGAATGCACTGGGGCGACCCGGTGGAGCACACGAGCGGCTGACGCCAAGCTATGCACTGCCGCACTCTTGGGAACCTCTCCGCCCGGCGCAAAGACGGAGAAGACTTGGTAAAGAGTATTGCGTGCAATCAGGCTGGCCATGGCACTTTGCAACCCGTCGAGATGGAGCAGAAGATGCTCTTCCTCCTCGGGCTCCTCGCCGAGGGCACGGATGCCCTCGACCACGAGATCGGGCAGCTGGGCGACGCCCACAATGGCGTGTAACCCGGCGGACGTGTGCTGCTCTACCCCCAGAACCTGGGCGAAAGCCTGCCAGCCGGATATCGGCTCCTGAGCCCGCTTGACCGGGAACGTGCTGTGTACGGCTAGGAGTACCTCTCTGAGGCGAGCCGCAGGGTTGTCGTGCGTTGGTGTCATGGCGTCACGATAGAGCCAATGGCTGACAGTCGATGGTGCTTCGTCTGGCAGGAGCCGGCTACTTACTGATGGACCGGAGCCCGTACAGCGGCCTTGTGCCACGGCAGGCCCATGTAAATACTGCGCTCACCCAGTGCATTGTCTGCTGTCCTTCGACGACCACAACCACGAGCAGCACCACCATCACGACAGCGCCCGTTGTTCGGCGGCGGGGGCAGCAGCGGGTCAGAGGACCGTGCCGTGCAGGGCGCGGCGGTCGCAGGACAGGGCGTAGCGGCGGGCAGCGAGGCCGTGCTCAAGTTCCTCGCCGATCTCCTCGCACAGCGGCGCCAGGACGTCGGCGGCATCGGTGTCGGACAGGTAGGCCGGGGCGACTTCGAGCACCAGCTCACCGATTGCGTGCGTGCTGGCGGCGAGGTCGTCGACGGTTCGACGCAGCGCGGCGAGCGCGGGATCGGCCGACGGATTTTCAGGCGGCGGGGGTGGTGCGGTGCGGACGTCGCGAATGGCCTGGCGGACCACCGCGCGCACCGTCGGCTCATCAAGGGCCTGGAGTCCGCTGTGAGCGAGCGCGGCGAGTCCGCGGGTGATCAGTTCCGCAACATCGTCCGTACGGCCGGAGACGGCGATCAAGGCCCGTTGGGACAGGCCGTAGTCGAGCGCAGCCGCGGCGGCCGGGCCGGTGTCCCGCGTGCGAGACGGCCCGGTGCCGGCGGCGACGGCGCCCTGGATCGCAGCCAGGGCGCGGGCGACGTCCAGGAGCCGGTACGCCTGCGCGTGACTGATGCCGAACTCCGCCTGGCAGTACGACTCCCAGCTGCTGTTCGACCCTGACCCCGACCCGGACTGCGGCGAGGACGCGCCCGCCCCGAGGCCCGGCCCATCCTCCGGCTAGCCGGCTGAACCTCAGCCGCGCATTACGCACCACCGACGGCGCTCCCCAACATGGAGGGCGCCTCGTTCCCGGCCTGTGCCGCACCTGGGCCGGTAGCACCAGGTGAACCGGCTTGTTCTGGAGGAGCAGAGCAACCCGCAGGCCCTCGGACCGTGGGCCCTGTACGCAGCAGCCGTGCATCAGCTGACGAATATGACAGATCCGCGCTGTCATGCAGTCGCCGGGACGGGCCCGTGGTCCTGCTGCCGGGCCTTGGAGCAGCAGACATCGGCTGGGCAGCAGGGTCCGAGCAGCGTGTAGCAGCTGGCCGTGCTGCACCGGGCCGGGGCCGGCCTGCTACCCGTGCAGCACCCGTGTGCCGCCTGGCCCATGCAAATGCTGTGCTGCGCTGCGCTGCGCTGCGCTGCGCTGCACCCGGAAGACCGTCCTGCTGCACCCGAAGGACCACCACCAGGACCACGAGCAGCACCCCGACGACGACCGGTGCTACCCACCGGATAGCAACCTGCCGCACACCACGGTGAGCAGAACGACCAGGAGCAGCGGGCCGCAGGCCCACGCCTCACACGCACCACACCCACCGGGAAAACAGGCTGTGTGCCTCACAGGGCAACCGGGAACGGCGCTCTACAGCACGGTGCCGTGCAGGGCGCGGCGGTCACCGGACATCGCGTAGCGGCGGGCGGCGAGGCGAGGGACGGGTCCGCCGGCGGACCCGTCGGGCGGTAGGGGGCGGTGCGGACGTCAATTGCGCCTCGGCCAACAGGTATCCGCGCATAAGGTGGCGCAATGGCACGTTCATGGACTCGGCTGCACGAGCACAGCGGGCACCGCCCCGGCCCCCTCACCTACGACATGGTCACCACCGCCGTGGCCGACAAGCTAGCCGAAAGCGACGACCTCGACTGGAAGGAGGCGCTGCCGAGCTTCGCCCCGAAGCCAGGGATCTGGAACGAGTTCGCCAAGGATGTCGCCGCCATGGCGAACACCCGGGGCGGACTGCTCGTGTATGGCGTCAGCGACCAGATAGAGCTGGTCGGTGTCGATCTGGCGGCGGCCGACAAGAGGCAGATGCTCAGTGCTGTGCGCAACGGCATCCAGCCCTACATCTCCGGTGTCAACTTCATCGAGCTGCCCGCGCCGGACGGCAGTGGACCGGACGTCCTAATCATTGATGTCCCATCCAGTGAGATGGCACCGCACTTCCAGTATGGGAGGGAGCAGAAGGACAAGGACCGGGCCACGTTCAATGCCCCGTACCGGATCAACGACGACACCTTCTACATGACCGAGCACCAGGTCGCCCGCGTCTACCGAGAGCGCTTCGCCCGTCAGGACGCTGCCGATGCCCTTGTCCAGGCCCTCCTTCGGGAGACGGCCGAGGTTGTTCTGAGTGAGTCCGAGGGAACACCTGCCTGGCTCGTCATCGCCGCTCGCCCTGCCCGCCCGGTCCTGCGGATGGTGCCCGCGCCGACCCGTGCAGAGGCCAAAGATGTCCTGTTGAAGGCAGTTGAGACTGCGGCCCGGGTCAAAGAAGCTTTTGTCGGCCCGGCGGTTCTCTCGAATGTCCTGGCCAACGACATGCGAGTCGGACTGCGCCGGTGGGTTGACAGCAATTTCCTCGTTCCCGAGCGCCGCAGTAGTGGCCGGGGGACGATGGTCGAACTCCACCACGATGGGACCATTACGGTGAGCACCGACCTCGCCCACGGTCTGGGACACGGCGATGGTATCGCCGTCAACACCCAGGTACTGCGCGTTATCGTGCTGGAGGCCGTCGCCTTGGCCGACACATTGCGCCAGCGTCTCACCCCCGACAGCCCGGTCGACATCACCGCCACCGTTGCCACGGCCAGCACGGATCACCGCCTGCTGCCCTTCGGGGAGGGTTCTGGACAGTTCGCTCCGATCCCCTACGCGCGGCGTCCCCGGCGGCTGCTGCCCGCCTCCACCGAACTGGCCCCCAACGCCGATGACGAGACGTTGCGGGAGTGCGCACACGAACTCGCCAGCGGACTCCTCCACCAGTTCGGGCTCATCGAGCACCACTGACGCCAGCCGCGCGTGAGTTCCTCCGAAGCCAGGTCCGAAGGGCCTCCACTCTGCTACCGGGCGATCGCCACTTCGACCGGAGCGTTCGGGCACCGGGACGGGGTCTCGTTATCTGCTCCACCGGGTCGACCGGTAGGCCCCACCAGGTACGGACGGCCCGGTGCGCTTCGAGGGCGCGGTGGTAGCCGGCCGACGCGGACTCTCGGGGCCGGCGGTTGTACGGGCGGCGGGTGCCAGGACATGGATGGTGCGGACATTTGCGCCCTTGACCTGCTGGTTGGCCCGGGCGATCAGCTTCGACGCCGTCCATCGAAGTTTGGTGCCGTAGGCGGGCGCGTCGGGGACGACGTCCAGTTGCCCGGTCTACCGCCATGCCCCAGCGTGGACCCGGGCGAGCTTGTTGCCCACGGACCCAGCCTCCGCGGGGGGACAGTCCTTCGGTCCACCGAGTCACATTCGCCTGCAACCGTGGATCGCTGTGCCTTGTCTCCATCCACATGACGCCGAGCCGAAGGCCACGATCGACCCCGAGCTCACGGACGACCCTGGACGATCGGGAGCTACGGCTGTGGCAGGTCGGCCGGGCCCTGACCGTCACCTTCGTCGTTGCGGTCTTGGTCGCGGGTGCCGTCTTTTACGGTCTGGTGGCCTTACTGGACGTCCAGGAGATCGACCGCACCGCGAAGCTCGACGCGAAGACCCTCTTCGACTTGGTGAAACTCTCCTTCGGAGTGGTCGCCGGGGCCGGGGCTCTGGTTGCCTTGGTCGTCGCCTACCGTCGCCAGCGCGTCGACGAGGCCGGCGCCCGCAGGGAGGCCACCCGGCTCCACAGGCGGTTGCCTGGTCAATCGTGCTCATCGGCACGTCCGCTTCATTGCCGCGCTGGTTCGCGCTGAGTTGCTGATTCGTTTCCTGGACCGGCAAGCCAGCAGTGACGCCTCCGAGACCTGATCCGAGCAACGTGCCGAATTCTATGGGGAGTTCAAAGATCATCCGTCGTCGTGTGCAGGTTGCGATTGCGCTATAGCGCAGAGTGAGTGCGGTTCGTAGGCTCGACGGCATGGCGAATGGCGTCTGGCACACCGGCTACGAGATCGTCATCCACTTCACCCGCGCGGACCTCGGCCATCCGGACCGGCCTGGTCTCCTGGAGGAGATCAGTCAGCCCGTCGGGGAGCGGGACCGGCAGTTGCTGGAGTGCATGGAGCACCATGAAGAGGGGGTGTGTCAGGCCGAAGATGAGGGCCGTACTCCGTGGATGGCGATCCGCCGGCGGACGGTCGACGGGGTTACCACGCTGGTCGCGGCGCACCTGCCGCTGCGTACGGCGGCGACCGCGGAGGAATCGGACAAGCACAAGGCGATGAAGGAGCGTATAGCCCGGACCGCTCAGGAGCACGGCTTGGAGGCCCGGTTGGAGGTCCGGGCGGGCGATGGGCGTATCCGTACGGATGTCCTGGTTAGCGGGCCGGCGGGGAAGGTGGGGTGGGAGGCGCAGTATTCCCCCATCACTGCGGCAACGGTCCGGAACCGGTCTCGGCGGGCTGTTGAGCACGGCATCACGCCGCTGTGGGTGACGTGTGACGGGTCCTCGGCTCTGATCGATCGGACGCCGTGGGTCTTGGTGGATGATCAGCCCTGGCAGGTGATTGCCAGCCGGAAGTCGATGCTGGTCCGTGCTGGCGCTCGGTACTTGCAGGAGTGGCGGTGCGATGAGCATCGGCAGCGTCCCTGCCCCGGTTCCGGGGGTATGCGGGCGTGCGGTGGGTTCCATGTTCACTGGGATCTGCCTGCTCTGTGCCTCCCGCCGAAGCCGACGCCGCAGTTGGACGAGCTTGTCCTCACCAGCGCGACGGGGAGCTGGGTGCCGATGCGTATTCCCGACGCCCGTGACGCGCGGCTGACGGCCCGGATGTGGATTCCCGCACAGGACCGGGTCCGCTGGCGGGAGATCGTCGGCCCGTCCGAGCCGGAGGCGGGCGAGGAAGACCGGGAGACCGACGGGGAGCTGACGTTCACCGGCGATGAACTGGATACGCGCTGCCGGTATGGAGAAAGGACCCACGTCTTCGACGACGCCAGGAGGTACCGCGCCACGACTGCGGCTGCCTCTCTCCACACCTGGAGCGAGGTTCCCCAACGTCTGTACCGCATCCCCCGCGGGGAACAGCGCGTCGTCCTCGGGGATATGGGTCGTGACCATGCAGCCCGGCGGCTGGGTGTCTGCCGTGGCATGTCGGCCCATGTGCGGGGTGTGGTGAGCCAATCAACCGTTACGGTCCTTATGCCTCTCATGCCTGCTTCGCGTGCCGGGGCAGGGTCGGTGCCGTTGCTGGTTGAAGCGTGTGACGAAGCGGGGCGGGCGGGTTGGCTATCGCTCGGGCCGGGGCGGCCAGGGGGAGGCTCCTGGGCGAAGGCTTGGCTTCTTCTTTCGGCCGGTCCGGTTCTCCACGAGTGCTTGACGGATGTGTGCTGCGGTGTTGCGCGCGTGCTCGCTGGTGGAGGTGTTTTCTGCGGTTCCGGGGACGAATCGGTGCTCGGGCTGCTGGCAGTGGGGGCAGGGGGTTTCGTCGTGGACGAGGTGTCCGTCTTCGCAGGCTCGGTTTTGGCAGGGGCCGCGGTGGACGAGAAACTCGGCGATCTCTTGGGGTGCCCAGCGGCGTCGGTTGTCCTCGTCGCGCTCGTGGATGGCGTCTCGCCGCCGGGGCCTCGCCTCCAGGTCCGGCATTGGCAGGTACCTTCCACGGGGAGGGCGCTGCCACAACGTGCGCAACGCCCTCGGCAACTGGCGCACAGTCCGCTGTTCAGTCCGTCGAGGTGCGGTGCGGGCGCTCGGCCGCACTCCAGGCAGCACGACGCGCACAGGCCGCAGAGGCGTTCGTTGCCGAGCCGGGTGGTCCAGCGCGCTGTTGGCAGCGGCAGCACAGGTGTGCCTTGCAGTGGTCGCTGTGCGCACCGTCGTGACGGCCCAGAGGAACGTGCACAGTTGCTTCAAGAGGTCAGGTCTGTGCCATATCGACGAAGCGGCCGTAGTGGCCTTGGAAGGCGGTGGTGATTGTGGCTGTGGGGCCGTATCGGTGCTTGGCCACGATGAGGTCGGCTTCGCCGGCGCGCGGTGAGTCCTTCTCGTAGGCGTCCCCGCGATGGAGGAGAATGACGATGTCGGCGTTGTCCTCGATGGCGCCGGAGTCGCGCAGGTCGGCAACCATCGGCCTTTTGTCGACGCGCTGCTCTGGTCCCCGGTTGAGGGTGGAGACGGCGACGATAGGTATCTCCAGTTCCATAGCCAGGTGTTTGAGGCAGCGGGCAATCTCGGAGATCTCCTCGTAGCGAGAGCTCAGGCGGCGGGTGCCGTAGGCCAGGTGTTGGAGGTCATCGAGAGCGACCATGCGCAGTCCGTGGCGGGCGTGCATGCGCCGGCAGTGGGAGCGCAGGTCGCTGAAACTGGTGTATTGGGCGTCCTGGACGAATAGCGGAGCCTTGGTGACCTCAGGCATCCGCCGGGCCAGGCGCGTCCAGTCTTCGTCGGTCATGGTCCCCGAGCGCATGTGATGCAGGGCTACCCGGGACTCCGCGGCCAGCAGGCGCATGGAGACCTCGATGCGCCGACTTTCCAGACTGAACAGGACGCTGGGCAGGTTGTGCTTGATGGCCGCGGAGCGCAGGAAGTCGAGGGTGAGGGTGGAGGTGCCCATGGCCGGGCGGCCGGCGACGACGATGAGTTGGCCGGGCTGGAAGCCGCCGGTCAGGGAGTCGAGGTCGGTGAAGCCGGTGGGGACGCCGGTGGGACCGCCGCCGGTGCGGCTGCCGAGGGCCTCGATCTCATCGAGGACGCCTTCCATGATGTCTGCGATGGCGTGATCGGGTGGGATGCGGGTGCGGTCACGGAGGGTCGCGGCGTGGATCTCGGACTGGGCGGCGTCGATCAGGCTGTCGAGTTTTCCGGGGTCTGCGTCGGCTACGAGGTTCTCGATATGGGCGGCGGCTTCCCGGGTCCTGCGTAGCACTGCCAGGGCCTGGACACGTTCTGCGGCGGCGGTCCAGGCCGTTGCCGGGGCGGGGTCGCTGGCAAGGGTGTGGAGGTAGACGTTGCCGCCCGCACGCGCCAGTTCGTCCTGCTTGTCGAGTTCGGTGCCGACCGTGAGGGGATCGGGGGTCTCCTCGCGTGAGTAGACGGCGAGGGCTGCGGTGTAGATGAGGGAGTGGGCAGGGCGATAGAAGTCATGTTCGGTGAGAACACTGACGATGTCGGCGATGGCTTCCGGGGCCCGGAGCATCGCCCGTAGAACTGCCTTTTCCGCTGCCAGGTCATGAGGTGATGCGCTGAATGCGGACTCGTCGTCGGCCATCGTTGTCCTCACCGTTCCGACAGGTGCTTTGCCTCTGTCCTCTGCAGGGTCAGCGTAGCGATTGAGCAGACGCCGAACGGTCGTTCAGGACACTGTCTTCCTCTGGCCCCGGGCGCGCGCCATGGCGCGCGCCCGGACTACTTCGGAACGGTCCGGACGGGCGTTCGCTTTCTGGACGTCGGTGAACGGGCTCCTGGGCTCCTGCGACAGCCAGGTGTCCTGCCGGTCCAGCGCTGCCCGGAGGCAAGGATCGGCTTCCCCTTCGGCCGCCCGCGGCCGCGCATCGACCGACTGCGGTGCGGTCGGCCCTGGTATGGCGGCTGCTCGCAGGATGTGCAGGGACTTGACGAGGGGGAAGCCGAGATCTGTGTTGATGCGGTTGACGAGCCGAGGGGCGAGTAGGAGTGCTTGGGTGGCCCAGGCGGGGGAGTCGCTGCTGAGGCTGAGAGCACCGGTGGCCGGGTCGAAGGCGACGGCTTTCAGCCTGGCAGCGATTGGTCCGGCGACAGCCGGCCAGCGAGAGAGCACGGTGGCCGTGGTGGAGTCAGGCTGGTCCCACCCTCTCTGATCGATGAGTTCGGCAAACATGGTGCTCAGCGGTACGGGGTTGGACCTGGCATCCGATCCCGCCCGAGGCCGCCTGGCGCGGCGGCTGGCTATCGGGCCGCGGCGTCGGGCGTCCTCTCGCGCATGCCGCAAAGCGATACGCGCAGGGTCAGTCCCGGCGGGGATGGCGGAATGCTGAGGCACCTGTCTCCTTCTTGTTGTCGGGCGTGGCTTCCAGCATCGCGCCGCGAATGCGGAGGCCCTTCCACACTCATACTGGCCTTCGCCCATCAGCTGGCGAGATCCCTTCCGCTGGGCGAGTTGGCCTGGGCTCATCCCACACGCCCCCTGGGGTCAGTTGCTGGTGGTACTGGGTGGGGAAGCTGGGCGCGGGAAGTAGCGGTGCACCCCGCCAAGTTGTGGCAATTATCCGTGTTTGGTGCTTTCGGATTTTTCGACGGTCCCGGCGCGTTCGTCGGCAAGGCGCTTGAGTGCGTGGGCCCGGCTGACGTCGACCGAGGTGGTCGCCCCGGGGCGGGCGGCTCGTCGGCGGAGCTCTGCGACGGCGTCCTGGCCAGTGCGGAGCCGCTCTTGGGGCTCAGGGGTCTGGTGGCGGACCCGGCGTTCGGTGGCTGCCTCGGTCCTTGGACTGGTGTGCGTCTTCCTGCTGGCGTGGTGGGCGGCGAGCGTGTTCAAGTATCCGGGATTCCTGGGGCGGGGCACAGTCGGCTGCCCGGCCGGTACGGGCGCGGTACGGACCGGGGCGCTCACAGGCCTCGGATCGTCCGGGGCGTTGACTGTGCCGGGGGCAAGGATTTTGAGGTGCCGCACGGTGTCCTCGCCGATGATGGTGTTGATCTTCATGGTGATCTGCTGCTGGTAGAGGTCGATCTGAGTGCGGTAGGCGGGTGAGACGGGCCGCAGGTGGAGGGTGCGGGTGTCGTCGTCGAAGGCGACGGCAGCGACTTTGCCGGCGAGTTCGGGGGCGATGGTGGGCCACTGGTCGAGGATGCTGCCTCCCCGGGCTGCTGTGTCCCAGCCCCGTTCGGCCATCATGCGGGTGATCGCTGTGGCGAACGGGAGGGGGTCGCGGCCGTCGGTACGGTTGCGGGTTGTGGAGGCTCCGGTGCGGCGCTTGGGCTGCGGGCGGGTTTTCGCGGCGGCTCGGGCGTTGTGCAGGGCGACGCGTGCGAGGTCGAGGCCGCTCAGCCCTGTCTCATCAGTCGTGGTGGTGTCGGTCATACCGAAGCTTCCGTTCCGAGGAAGGCGGCCATGTCGGCGGCCGCGTCGACTCCTGTGAGGTCGTCGAGGCCCTGTGCGGCCTGGCGGGCGGAGTAGGCGGCCATGCCCTGGGCGAGGCCGTCGAGGACGCCGCGGACGAGGTCGGGACGGGACGCGGTGAAGGCGGCGGATGCCTCGTCCTCGTCCCAGCCCTCGGCCGCATCGAGCTGTTCGGCCTGGTGGACGGCGGCGGCTTGCTGCGCCAGCTGGGCGCGGATGAATGCGGCTGGCCGGGCGGGGCGCCAGGTGAGCATCCAGGAGTGCAGCTCGGCCGTGATGGTGTCGGCGTCCCATCCGGCGTCGGTGAAGGGTCGCAGGGCGACCTCCAGACGGCGCAGCCGCTCGCGCTGAGTCCAGTTGACGCGTGCCCGGACCTGCCGGGTGATCCAGACCGAGCGCCGTACCTGATTGGCGGACCGGCGAGGTCCCTCGCTGGTGCTGGTGGTGGACTTCTGGAGGTGGGGCGGCGTGGTGGAACGACTCGCGCGCTGGCGCGAGGTGTCTTTACTACCCCTCTCAACCTCAGCTTCAGGTGATCGGTGGTAACGACCAAGAGAATGGGGCTCACACTCTGCTGAACTGCGGTTATCCACAGCCCGGTTGTCCACAGGCTTCGCCTTGGAAGCGGCTGCGGCGACCGCACGCTCCCGGCCGGCGTCCGTCACTCCGCACACCCGGGCCTCGTAGCCGGTCCCGGACAACCGGTGCCCCATCGCCGCGTCGTACACGGGCGGGATCACCGCGCCGTACACCGTCGCCGTTGCCGTATACGCCCGCCCCGGCAGACTCAGATTCCGCTTCGAGCCGTGCACCAGCCACACCAGAGCACCCAGCTCCCGCAGCACCGCGACATGCCGCTTCACCGTCGCCCGCGACAGCCCCGTACGGCGCACCATGCCGTCCAGCCCGTACAAGACGATCCCCCGCCGGAAATCCATCCGCGACGCCAGATCCCGCGCCACCACCAGCGTCGTCGGCCCGGCCTTCGGATGCAGCCCCGCACCCACCAGCCACACCACCGACCGCAGCCACGCCCGCGGCTCCGCACGCCGCGACCCCGTACGGACCACATCCTGCTGCCGCCCCCGCACCACAGCGAACCCGAACCCACCGCCAGCGGACACGGCAACACCGCTCTCCGCCGCTTCGGACCGCGGCGGGGGAATCACCACAGCGGCTTCCGCCGCCACGGCGCTCACTGGGCACCCGCGTAGAGGAACAGGGAAGGATCGGGACAGGCACGGGCCGACCCGCTACTGAAGAAGCGAAGAGTGATCACGGCGGCACTCTTGACCGCCGGGGGGTTAGCCCCGCAAGCCCGTCCGGGAACGGGCACGGTGGTCGACCGGCGGGCGCGCGGCGCATGCTGCTGGTGTGGGTACGCGTTCATCCCGGCAGCCTCTGCGCTGCGGGCTGTGGACAGAGACCACCATCCCGCGCAGCGGGCACTCGCCGACGTGTGTCCTGCGGGACGGGAAACGATCACGGAAGCCGCCCCGTCCCGCGGGACGGGGCAGACCGCGTAACGCGCCCGAACCATCGACCGCAGGGGTGTGACGTTGCTCTCAAACGAGCCGTAGCGCAGGCGCTGAAGCAGCGCGCGGGCACGCCAAAGCTGGCGTCCCGCCGGGGTGTCGTGCAAAATAAAACCGCTTCCTGTTATCGCGGGAGGCGGCCTCCCGCGAGGGTGGCTGGTTCTGGGGAACCTGAAAAGTTGGACCGTTCGAAGCCGACTGGCAGGCCGGGTCGAACAACCCCTCCGGGAGGGCCCTGCAAGGCCGGACCGGAGACGAGATGGGCACTGAGCCCAGGTGACGCCAATCACCTGATGGCTGAGTGGCCCGGGGCGGCACGAAGACCCAAATGGGCGCCGCCCCCGAAGACCTACGTCATCCCGGCCCCCTCAACACCAGAGGGGCGGACCGGGTGTGTACGGACAGCACAAACACCCCGTCGAAGGACCAGCAGCACATGCTGCTGAGCCCACGGCGGGGTGCGGTGTATCGGGTGTCAGGTACGGGTACCCTGATCACGTCGGCACCTTCCTTCTGCGTAAAAGGGTGCTCGGCAGGCCCCCGGACCCCTCCTACAAGGTCCTTCGGCCACGTGGCCCCTCTCGCCTTGCTCAAGGGCGATCGACGGGGCCACTTTTCTTTTTGATCAATGCTCGGGGCCACTGTACCGGCCCGCCGGTACTCCGAGTGCCCGCAGGGGACACGTGTCGTCGCCACAGCATGGCTGAGGCCGTCGAACGCCTGACCAATCCTCAGGTCCGCAAGAACGCTGGGTGAAACGGCAGAGGTAATGTCGCTCGCATGCAGCGCTTGGCCCTCTTCGACCTCGACGGCACGCTGATCGACCGCCAATCCGCTTTCAGCGAGGCCATCCCCTGTTTGTGCCGTACGTACGGCTACGGTCTGGAAGTTGAGCGGTGGCTGCTGGCCGAACTCTCCGACCGCGCGTGCACTGGCGACTTCACCCGGCTCCGTGCCGCCTTCGGCCTGGACGAGCCAGCCGCCGAACTCTGGCAGCAGTACGTCGACCTGATGGCGGCCGCCGTGACCTGCCATCCCGAGACCCTCGACGGCCTGGCTCAACTCCGCGCGGCAGCATGGGCGATCGGCATCGTCACCAACGGAGCCTCGGACATCCAGCGCGCCAAGCTCACCGCGACCGGCCTCGCCCGCCTGGTCGACGGGGTCGCCGTCTCGGGCGACCTGGAGATCCGCAAGCCGGACCGGCGCCTCTTCGAACTCGCCGCCGCGCGCTGCGACGCGGAACTCACAGACGACAGTTGGATGATCGGCGACAACCCGGCCGGGGACATCGGCGGCGGACACAAGGCCGGCCTTCGCACCATCTGGCTGCGCGGCCAACACTGGCCCGACGAACTCGCCGCACCGAACCATGTCGTCGACGACGTCACCGACGCCATCACCATCCTGCTCGCCGATACGGAGTAGCACCATGGACCAGCCGACCGTCGGGATCCTCCACCCCGGCAGCATGGGTGCCGCCGTCGCGGCCCGCGCCGCGACCAACGCGGCCGAGACCCTGTGGTGCGAGACCGGGCGCAGCACCGCGTCCGTGGAACGCGCCGCCCAGTTCGGGCTGACGCCCGTGCCGACGCTGGCCGAGCTGCTGGACCGCAGCGACATCGTCATCAGCCTCTGCCCGCCGGCCGCGGCCGAGGACTTGGCCCGTGACGTCGCAGGGCACCGCTTCGCCGGGGTGTACGTGGAGGCGAACGCCATCAACCCCGAGCGGACGCAGCGGATCGCCGCGCTGCTTGAACCGGACGCGACCGTCGTGGACGGCGGTGTCGTCGGCTCCCCGCCGGTCGGCGGCAAGTCGCCGACCTTGTACCTGTCCGGCCCGGACGATGCGACCGCGCGCGTCGAGGCGCTGTTCGCGGGCACTGCGGTCCGGGCGGCGACGCTGGGTGTCGAGGTGGGGAAGGCGTCCGCGCTGAAGCTGGCGTACGCCAGCTTCCAGAAGACCTCGCGCGTGCTGGTGGCGCTCGCGGTCGGCATGGCGCGCGAGCACGGCGTCGACCAGGAGCTCGTCGAGGTCGCTTCCCGACGTACCGACTCGTACCTCGCGGAACCGGAGTACGTGGCCAAGACGGCGGCGCGCGCCTGGCGCTGGGGCCCGGAGCTGGAGGAGGCCGCCGACACCCTCGCGGCCGCTGGCCTCCCGCCGGAGATGCTGCGCGCGGCCGCGTCCACGCTGGCACGGTGGCGCGACGCCAAGGACGACAGCGAGCTCACGCTCACCGACGCCCTGGACCAACTCGCCCAGCCGTAGCCGACGTTCATGCCGTCGCCGCTCCCGCCCGCTGCGCCAGCAGCTGGTCGATGAGCCGCGCCGCATCCTGCGGGGACGCCTCCGTGGTGTCGATGGTCAGTTCCCAGGCCAGGCCCGGGTGCGCGTCCAGGTCCTCGCGGGTCGCGTCCCACGCCGCCAGGCGCGCCGCGGTATCGCTGTCGCCGCGTCCTGCCGACCGCTGCTCGGTCACCTCGCGCGGGCACCACAGCAGCACCACCGACCAGTCGGCCGGGTAGCCGTCGACCAGCGCGCGGATGCCGTCGATCTGGCCGAGGTGCACCACGGGCACCCCGGCCGTGAACGCCGCGTCGACGCCCGGCCGGTCGATCGCGTACGTGTTGCCGTACCGCGTGTTCGCGTAGACGACATCGCCCGCGGCCTCCAGCTCGTGCAGCTGCTCCGGTGTGCCCATCCGGTAACCGGTGACCTTGCCCGTGCCCACCTTGAGCCGCGCGAACTGCGCGTACGCGGGGTCGAGGTCGCTGAGCGCGGCGGTGACGGTGTCCTTGCCCGAGGCTGGCGGGCCGTACAGGATCACGCCCTGCTTCGGGTTCACGAGTACATCGCCCCCATCGCCTGCCGGGCCTGGTCCGCGAGCGTCACCGCGGTCCCTAGCCGGTTGTCCACCACCAGGTGCGGCACTGCCGGGCGCAGCTCCAGGTCGATGGTTGTCATGTACTCGTCCCATCGCGCCAGCTTCCACGCGTCGCGAGCCGCAGACCGGAACCCGATGTACTCGCGCATCGACTCTTCATCGCAGCGCACCCACACGGGGAAGACGTCGACCCCCATCGAGCTGGCCCGGTTGGTCAGGCGCTGCATCCAGGCCGGGTCGGTCATCTCGGCAATGAACGGCGCGGTGAGCACGGTGGAGATGCCGCACTTGATGTTGGCCATGGCCGACTGCATCAGGCAGTCGTACTCCACCGGCCGGACCTGCTCGCGGTATAGGCCGGTGTGCCGGTCGTTCGCGTCGCCGCCCAGCGCGACCAGGAGGCGCTCCACGAGCGGGCGGGTGAGCGGGTCCTTGTCGAGCAGCGGCCAGCCGGTGAGCTGAACCAAGAAGCGGGCGAGCTCGGTCTTACCGCTGCCAGCGAAGCCACCGACGAGGATGAGCACGGGACGATGGGGGTCGCCGCCGGTGTGCCGGCGCTTCCAGGCGTCGATGATCCGCTGCTGCAGGTCGAAGTGGTCGGCCTCGTCCGAGCCGGGCGCGATGCGGTGAATAGCGCGCTCTACAGCCAGGACGTGCGATCCGTTGAGGCGGTCGTCCAGCGGCGTGAGCTTGAAGGAGGACTCCTCCCCGGGCAGGGCCGTACGGAAGCCCAAGTCGGGTTCGGTAGCCCGGTAGAGGAGGCAGTAGGCGCGCCGGTAGTGGGGGCCGGGGAAGACCTCGCCCTGCTCGTGCTGCCAGAGAGTCTGAGGATTCGCGGCGGGAATGCCCTTGAGTTTCGCCTGCTCGGCAACCGCTCGAAGGCGTTCGCCGGCCTTCTCCAGGGTCAGGCCGTGAGCCTCACGCTGCTCCCGCAAGCGGTCCGGCCTCCACCCTGCTCGCTGCTTCCCCACCCTGTGCCCCTCCGTCGTGGTCATGGCCGCGAGCCTAGGACTCGGGCGCCAAAACGCATGTATACGCGGATGTTGAAAACCCGTGAATGGCGCTGCGTACGGGTTTCGACAAGCCGCTGTGATGTTCCGTTCCGGCCGCCGCCGGTGTGATTGCCCCCCACAAGGCGATGCGTTGAGGGGGCACAGCACGGTGGAACGGACGAGCACCACATCACGCTATCACCTTAAGCCTCTCACGCTTAAGGTTGCGAGTGAAGGGTCCCACCCCGGAGGGCAGGACCGTGCTCAGTCAGGACACCTTGACGGTGTATCGCATGCGGTACCGGTGGGCGGCCTTGGCCAGCAGGGATACCTCGATCGGGCGCTCGTTGTTCGAGTGCACGACGCGGAACGTCATCATGACCGGCATGTCTTTCGGCAGCTCAAGTGCGACGACCTCCTCCTCGGTGGGGATCTCCGAGGAGACCTCGTCGATGAACGAGACGGGCGAGCAGCCGAGGCTGGCGAGCAGGGTCGGTGTGCCGCCCTTGATCTTCCGGCGCTCCATCATGGCCGTCCCCTCCGCGAGCTCAAGCGGGTAGTACGAGTGAGTCAGCTCCGTGGGCTCGTCGTCCAGGAGCAGGATCTGCTTGCGGAGCAGGGCCTGGCCGTCGTCGCCGAGGCCGAGAGCTTGGCGAACCTCGTACGGCGGCGTGACGGTCTCGACTTCCAGCAGGGTCACGGACGCTCGCTGGGAGCGCTTCTCGGCCTCGCTGATCCATCGGTACGGCTGCCCTTCGCTCGCAGGAGGCATGTAGACCTCAGGGGCAATAGAACGCTGGGTGCCGCCCCGTACGAAGACGCCTTTACCTGGCTGTCCGACCAGGAGTTGCTCTTCCTTGAGCATCTGCAGCGCCTTTTGCACCGTGGTGCCCGCGACGCTGTACTCCTCCATCAAGGCTGGCGTCGAAGGCAGCTGGTCTCCCGGTCGCAGGTCCCCCCGTGTGATCTGCCGCCGCAGCCGTGCTGCGATCTTTTGGTGAGCCGACCGCAGGTCTGTAAACGGCCTCGCCATGCGTTAACTCGCCTCCTTCTTCTGTCGGTAGCGGAGGTGTCGCGTCATCGTCATGACGCTCACCTCCATGGGCTCTCCGTTGGTGGATCGGGTGAAGCGCGTCAAGATCAGGACGGGAGTGCCCGGTCGCAAGTCCAGCGCTTCGCACTGGCTGGGGGAGGCGATCTCGGCGGCGGCATCCTCGAGCGGACTGTCCTCCGAGATGAGCCCCATGGCCGCCAGAAGCGTGACGGTGCCACCTCGGATCTTTCCGCGTTTGGCGAGCTCCGTACCGCGCGCGAAGCGTACCGGGTAGTAGGAGTCGGCGAGTTCGACCGGTTCGTCATCAAGCAAGATCAGTCGGCGGCGGACCACCGCCTTCTCCTCCGGGGTCATCTGGAAGAAGTCGCGCACGGCGCTGGGGGGATCAACTTCTTCGACCGTGAGCAGCCGCTGAGTGCCTCGATGCCCTCGGGCGGCGGCCTCCGAACTCCAGGCATCGCTTCCTCCATCTCGGCGTGGCGTGAGGTATGGCTTGCCGTCCCCGATCCACGAGTCGTCGCTGCTCACGATCGTTCCTCTCCGGCGGCTGGCCTGTCTCAGAACCCTAATGCTCTGCGACTCGAACCAGTACGGCACACCGTAAGGCTTGCCGCATTAAGGCTTATGGCCTTATGGTCTCATGCAGGTCGACCCGCGAGGGACAGGCCGCCGGAAGGCGCTCGTTCCGCGTGCCTTCGTGCACCTGAACGACATGTGTCCCGCGATCTAGCGGACCCCTACCGAAAGGAGCTCCACCCCATGAACATCACCTCCCGCCCCGCCGTCAGCCTGGCTGACCTATACGACCTCTACTCCGCCCGCCTTACCGCGCATGTCGCTGAGCTGCTGGGCGCTGCGGGCGCCGAGTTGATCGTCGATGCCGAGGACATTGCGCAGGACACCTGGGTGTGGGCTGCGCAGCAGCGCCGCCTGCCCGGGTGGGAGGGGCTGAGCGTGATGGCCATCTGGGTGATCGAGGAGGCCATCGAGAAGCAGCGGGCCCGTCCGGAGACCGCAACGGGATTGCGGCCAGCTGGAACGCCGGTCGTCCCTCTGGAGCAGGGGCCCCTCATGGTGGAGCGCATTCCCGGAGGGACCCGCGCGGGCGTCGCTGGCTGGTACACCGCCCGCCGCGACGCGGCCGGCCAGCCCACCGACGCGGCCATCGACCAAATCACCGTCGCGGTGACGACGGGCGGTCACTGGTTCCGCTCGGACGACGTGCGTGACGACAACCGCGACTGGTCCTGCCGCGGACGGAACTGCCCGGCTGTCGGCCACTTCGCCTACATCCTCGACAGCCACGGGGCCTGCCCGGCGCCCGCCACGGACACCAGCATCCGCGCCGCGCTCCTCGCCCCCAGCCCGTCCCTGGCCGCCACAGGCACCGACTCGCCTCGCGCTGTCAGCGCCGCCTGAGCCTGCCGGGTCCTCACGGACCCGGCTCCCTCACCCGGACGCCGTCTCGTACGCGGCCGGATGTGGGAGCCGGACCCACGGTCCTTCCCGATCAACTTCATATGTCTGGCTGACCGCCGCTTCCAGGCGCGGCCGGGGTGACGAGTTCGACGAGGTCCCTCGGAGCACAGCCAGGTGAGCCACCCGCAGCTATTGCGCTGCCCGCCGGCCAGGGCCCGCGTCACGCCCGGTTCCTGGCCGAAGGAGAACGCAATCGCTACTCAAGGAGCACGTGATGCGCCACAACGGCCGCGCCCCGATCAAGGCCAGCAGCCTGCGCCCCGAAAACCTCAACCTTCGCGACGGCGAGCCCCGCACGGTGGTCTGCCCGGACTGCCAGACCTGGCACCGCCTCACCCGATCCATGATCATGCCGCACCGCGACGGCGCTGACGCCCCGGAGACCAGCGAGCGCCGCTACTTCGGAGACAAGCCCGCCGGCGGGCGCCGCTGCCCCGGCAGCGCGCAGCGCATCGACATCGACATCACCCCCGAACAGTGGGGCGAGCAGCTGCTCACGGCCGAGACCACGGCCGCCGCCCGCCGTAC
>NZ_FMDK01001027.1 GCF_900091995.1 Streptomyces sp. MnatMP-M17 | reverse complement strand
GGCCCGTACACCCGCGGCGGCCGAGCCGATGACTGTCTCGGTCAGCTCGGTGACATTGCCGGCCACCCAGACGCCCGGTACCTCCGTCGTCCCGGACGGACCGGAGACGATACGGCTGCCGATCACCTGTCCGCCCATCCCCTGCTCGGTGGCTTCGAGACCCAGGCCCGTGAGGAAGTCGGCGCGGGCGGTGAAACGCGCGGCGACGGCCAGGGCGCGGCGGGAGAACACCCGGCCTCCGGCCAGGATCACACCGGTCAGCCGGCCGTCGGTGATCTCCAGCCCGGAGACCTCTCCGTCCACCACGGCGACACCGCGCGCGGCCAGTCGCTCGTACTCCTCGTCCTCGAACTCGGGCGCGGTGTGCCGGAACAAGGTCACGTCCTCGCTCCACTGCCGCCACAGCAGTGCCTGGTGCACCGCCATCGGCCCGGTGGCCAGAACGCCGATCGGCTGGTCGCGTACCTCCCAGCCGTGGCAGTACGGGCAGTGCAGCACCTCGCGGCCCCACCGCTCGGCCAGGCCCGGCACCGGAGGCAGCTCGTCCACCAGGCCGGTGGTCACCAGCAGCCTGCGCGCCGTGACCGCCGAACCGTCCGCCAGCGCGACGCGGAAACCGCCGTCCGCCAGCCGCTCGGCCGCCACCGCGCTGCCCTCGATGATCTCGCCGCCGTAACCGGTCACCTCCTCGCGGCCGGTGGCCAGCAGCCGCGAGGGCGGTGTCCCTTCACGGGCCAGATAGGTGTGGACATGGGACGCGGGCGCGTTGCGTGGTCGGCCCGCGTCGATCACCAGCACCGAGCGGCGTGCCCGCGCCAGCGTCAGCGCGCCGCTCAGCCCGGCCGCTCCGCCGCCGACGACCACGACGTCCCAGAGGTCCTGGTCGTCCCGGCGCCGTTCACGGTCCTGGCCGACACCCGTGGCGATATGCCGTGTTTGTTGATTCATATGACGTACCTCCGTCCGCTGGAGATACTCCGCCCAGGGCACGGCGTTTGACAAACCTTGTTGCCAAGACAGCAAATGGAGGAATGGCAGACGACGACCTCTCCACCGTCCTGACCGCCGTGGGCCCGCGCCTGCGGGCCCTGCGCCGGGACCAGGGCACCACACTGGCCGAGCTCAGCGAGTCGACCGGGATCTCCCTCAGTACGCTGTCGCGCCTGGAGTCCGGGCAGCGCAAGCCCACCCTGGAACTGCTGCTGCCGCTGGCGAAGGCGTACGGCGTACCTCTGGACGAACTGGTCGGCGCGCCGTCGACGGGCGACCCGCGTATCCACCCGCGTCCCTTCACCCGCGACGGCATGACCTTCGTACCGCTGACCCGCCATCTCGGCGGGCTCCAGGCGTACAAGCTGGTCATGCCACCTCGCAAGGGCGGCTGCGCGGATCTGGAGCAGCGGGTGCACGAGGGCTACGAGTGGCTCTACGTCCTGGCCGGCCGGCTGCGGCTGTGGCTCGGTGAGCACGACCTCGTACTCACCGCCGGAGAAGCCGCCGAGTTCGACACCCGCACTCCGCATGTCTTCGCCTGCGCGGGCCCGGAACCGGTCGAATTCCTCAGCCTGTTCGGACAGCAGGGCGAACGGATGCACGTACGCGCCCGCCCCAAGAGACGGTAACCAGCCGGACGGCGCCGGACGGGCGCATCAGGGTTACGGGCGCATCAGGTCAAGCGGCGGTCACGCGGTCCGGAGGCGCTTCGACTCGGCGATTTTGTCGAGGGACACCTGCCACAGACGGACGGCCGCGTCGGCGTCGAGAGCGTGGTCCGCGACGCCTTCGCGCGGGCCGCCAGGGACATGGCGGCGGGCCTCGCCGCAGTCCTCGAAGTACCGGCCGCCCACGCCTTCGAGCTGCGGCGAGGTCGCGACCAGCACGGACGTGGCCGCACCCTGTTCGGGCGTCTTGAAGACATACGTGCCGCCCGCGATCGCACCGGCGAGCTGCTCCTGGTCCATGTGCCGCGTCAGATTCGACAGGATGGCCCCGGGATGCACCGCGTTGACGGTGATGCCGTCAACGGCCCAGCGCCGGTTCGCCTCGACCGCGAAGAGGGCGTTGGCCGTCTTGGACTGGGCGTAGGCGGTCCCGGGATCGTACGGGCGCGTGACGAAGTCGATGTCGTCGAAGTCCACCGGGCTCCCGACATGTCCCACCGAGCTGAGCGCCACGACCCGGGCCCGGCCGGCCGCCACCAGCGCGGAGTGCAGACCGGTGGTGAGCGCGAAGTGGCCGAGATGGTTGGTGGCGAACTGGAGCTCCCAGCCCTCCGGTGTCCGCGTCTCGGGAGGTGTCATCACGCCCGCGTTGTTGACGAGGATATGGAGCGGGCCGTCCCACGCGGCGATGAACGCCTCGACGGAGCCCTGGTCGCCGAGATCGAGCGGCGCGACCTGGACCTTCTTGTTGCCGGTGGTCGCCCTGATGTTCTCGGCGACCTCGGCACCGGCCGCGGTGTTCCGTACCGCCAGTGTCACTTCCGCGCCCGCGTCGGCGAGCGCGCGTGCGGTCTCGACACCGATACCGGAGGCGGCGCCGGTCACAATGGCGCGGCGGCCGGTGAGATCGATACCGGCCACCACTTCTGCGGCGGTGGACCGGGCGTCGAAGGGCGTGGTGATGCGTGTCGGCTCTGTCATGGGATTGCCTTCCTGCGCGGTGTTCCTGGGTGGTACTCCTCCAGCCAACACCGGCCGAGTGCCTCCGTCGGATGCCAAAGGGGCCCGGCTCTGCCAGGGGTCCGGCAGACCCCCCTTCGAGCCCTGCCCGTAGTACTTCAGAGCGCCTGTAGTACCTCAGAGCTACATGTGAGGTGAGCTCCTCGGCGGGACGCCGACCACAGGGCGCGCTCCCTACCGTCCGTACCGGAAGTACGAAGAACATCCGGTACGGAAGGATCACCACCTATGGCGTCCCGTCCGCGCAGCAGTCGTCCGCGCAGCCACCGCCTCCTCGGCAGCCGCCCACGCCGCGCCCTGCTCGCCGCGCTCGTCACCGCGTCGGTGGCGGTGCCGGTGTCCGGGGCGGCCCGCCCGGCGGACGTTCCGGCGCC
>NZ_FMDK01000171.1 GCF_900091995.1 Streptomyces sp. MnatMP-M17 | reverse complement strand
CACATCTCCCCGCAGAGCCCGCCGCGGCTCCCGCCGGTGCGGCACGCACCGGCGGAACGGTCACCGACCGTCTCGTAGAGGCGAACCACCGCTACGCCGCCGGGTTCGACGACCCGGGGATGGACGCGCGGCCCGTACTCCGGGTCGCCGTGGTGGCGTGCATGGACGCCAGGCTCGATCTGCACGACGCCCTCGGGCTCTCCCTGGGCGACTGCCACACCATCCGCAACGCGGGCGGTGTGGTCACCGACGATGTCATCCGCTCCCTCACCATCAGCCAGCGCGCGCTCGGCACCCGCAGCGTGGTACTGATCCACCACACCGGCTGCGGTCTGGAGAGCCTCACCGAGGACTTCCGGCACGAGCTGGAGATGGAGGTGGGCCAGCGGCCGCCCTGGGCCGTGGAGGCGTTCCGCGATGTCGACCAGGACGTACGGCAGTCGATGCGGCGCATCAGGACGTCGCCCTTCCTGCCGCACACCGACGACATACGGGGCTTTGTCTTCGACGTGAAGTCGGGCCTGTTGAGAGAGATCGATCCGGCCGTGTGAGCGCCGGCGGAACCGGCGCGAGAGCGCGCCGCTTCCGAACGAGCGTGCGCGCGCCGCCGAAACCAGATAGACGGCAAAGCTGACATATCCCACCCACTTATCCACAGGCGAGTGACACGAAGCGGTAACGGCAACAAGAATGCGTCTGTGACAGCGTTCCGGAACTTTCCGGGGACGGTGTCCGTGTTTCGGGGTGGGCCGGGCCGTCCGATGAGCATCGGCCCGTTGTAAAAAGGGCCGAGGAGGGCCGGGTGACGACCTATGACGATCGAGCGAGCCTCACTGATCTGACCACCACAGCGGAGCGTGTCCGCACATCGGTGGAGGGTGTGATCGAGGGCAAGCCTGAGGTCGTACGGCTTTCGCTGACCGTGCTCCTCGCCGAGGGACATCTTCTGATCGAGGATGTCCCAGGCGTGGGCAAGACCATGCTGGCCAAAGCGCTCGCGCGCTCCATCGACTGTTCGGTGCGGCGTATTCAGTTCACTCCCGATCTGCTGCCGTCGGACATCACCGGGGTGTCCATATACGACCAGCAGCGACGGGAGTTCGAGTTCAAACCGGGCGCGATCTTCGCCCAGATCGTGATCGGCGACGAGATCAACCGCGCCTCGCCCAAGACCCAGTCGGCGCTGCTGGAGTCGATGGAGGAGCGTCAGGTCACCATCGACGGGCAGAGTTACGAACTGCCCACTCCCTTCATGGTGGTGGCCACGCAGAACCCGGTGGAGATGGAGGGCACCTATCCACTGCCCGAGGCGCAGCGCGACCGTTTCATGGCCCGGGTGTCGATCGGATATCCCAGCCCCGAGGCCGAGTTGCAGATGCTGGACGTGCACGGCGGGATCTCTCCGCTGGACGACCTCCAGCCGGTGGCCCACGCGCATGACATCGTGAAGCTGATCGACGCGGTGCGTACGGTCCATGTCGCCGAATCCGTACGGCGGTACGCCGTGGAGCTGGTCGGGGCGACGCGTAACCACGCGGATCTCAGACTCGGCGCCTCGCCGCGCGCCACGCTCCATCTCCTGCGCGCGGCCAAGGCGGCTGCCGCGCTGAGCGGGCGGGAGTACGCGCTGCCGGACGACGTCCAGGCGCTGGCGGTCGCGGTGCTCGCACACCGGCTGCTGCCCACGGCTCAGGCGCAGTTGAACCGCCGTACCGCCGAGCAGGTCGTGCTGGAGATCCTCCAGCGCATTCCCGTACCCACCGCGGACGGCGGCCGTGCCCAGGGCCATCTGCCGGGCGGACCCGGCGGACCCGGCGGAACGGCCGGGCCGCTCTACGGCCGGCAGGCCGGCGTACGGCGGCTGTGATGGCATCCGGGGGGCCGGCCGCGGTGGACGGCGAGGACAAGGGCGGGCTGCGGCCCGCGCTGTCCGGACTGACCACGCGTGGCCGGTCGTTCCTCGCCGCCGGTGTCGCGGCGGCCGTCTGCGCCTTCGTCCTGGGCCAGTCGAATCTGCTCCAGGTGGGATTCCTGCTCATCGCGCTGCCACTGGTCTGTGTGGCGGTCCTCTACCACACGCGTTACCGGGTGGCGGGCAGCCGACGGCTCTCGCCGGCCCGGGTGCCCGCCGGTTCCGAGGCACGGGTGCATCTGCGGATGGACAATGTGACGCGGATGCCCACCGGACTGCTGATGCTCCAGGACCATGTGCCGTATGTGCTGGGCCCGCGGCCCCGGTTCGTGCTCGACCGGGTCGAGCCGGGCGGTCGGCGCGAGGTGTCCTACCGGGTCCGTTCCGATCTGCGCGGACGGTATCCGCTCGGTCCTCTCCAGCTACGGCTGAGCGATCCCTTCGGCATGTGCGAACTGACGCGCTCGTTCAGCGCGTTCGACACCCTGACCGTCGTCCCGCGCACCGAACCGCTGCCGCCGGTGCGGCTCCCCCGCGGGGCACC
>NZ_FMDK01000207.1 GCF_900091995.1 Streptomyces sp. MnatMP-M17 | reverse complement strand
TGATGGTTGACCCAGCCGCAGACACCGCAGCTGTAACGGCCGTCGAGCCCGGCGATCAGACTTCCGCACCGGCGGCAGTTGGCGTAGGTGATCTCGGGACCGGCACTAGGGACAGTCATCAGGAGGTGGGGCGGCCATCCAGCCGTGGCCGTTCGGGCACCGGCCGTCGCCATTAAGGGGCGATCCGCAGTTGTGGCATTCCATCTGGGTCCTTCAGAAGTGCGTGGTGCGCCCTGGCCGGCGCCGACGCGGGACAGGCGCCGGCCAGGGCTGTCAGGGGTATGACCGAGGCTGATAGCGGACCGGCTGCGGCGGAGGCTCCCGGGGACACACCACGTGCACATGAACGGTCGGTGCCACACCGGAACCGGTCTCGACTGAGCAAGCCGTAGACGGCCGGTGGGACCGGATGGGCTCGTCGCAGAGAGAGCAGATGTTCATGGCGTGTCCCGGCGCGCGGCAAGGTACGTCCGCCACAGAGTCTCGCCGTCCTCGCACCGGCCGTCAGGCCCCGTGCATGTGGCGCAGGGCTGCGTGTGATCCATCCACGCACGGTAAGCCGGAAGGAATCTCCCGCCCTCGGTGACGAGCACCCGCTGAAGCTGCCCGCGCCCACTGCCCGCATCCCGGTACTGCCAAGAGACGCTCACGACTCTCTGCCTTCGATCCGCTCACGGCCGACCCCCAGTAGCTCGGCCACGGCGGCCGGGTCACACAGCTTGTCCGTCCGCTCGACCGGCACGGCCCAGTAGGCGGCGACGGCGGTGGGCTCCGTCCGGTCCACCCGGGGGATACCGACCCACCCACCGCTCCCGCGAACCACGGCGAGCGCCGAGCGCCATGTCTCGCAGGTCCCGGTGGGCACGAGCGCGTAGTACCAGGAGCCGGGGTGACAGATCACCGGCCCGTCCAGAACCTCGGCGAGGGCGACACTCACCTCGGCCGGATCAGTGAGTCCGACCGCGGCGTGCACCAACTCCTGTGGCATCCGCACAGCATCGAACGCGCCCCCGGTACGGATGATGGCGGGTTTCCCGTCATCCCAGTCCTTGCTGGGGATTTCGGGCGCGTGGCTGGACGATAGGAGCCATCGGGCGATGGCCCTCTCGGTCTGCATCTTCGTGGACATGTGGCGTCTCTTTCCGACCCGACTCGGTGGACTGGACACCATCGTGAGAGTGACAAGGCGGCATGCGTATACGGCCTTTTCGCGGACGAGCGTATATTTCCGCCATGAGCCGTCGGGGACTCTGGACAGACGTCAGACTGCGCGCCGCCTACGCGCGCGGTGACTGGGCTGCTGTCCTCCGTGAGTACAGGCGCACCGCGGGGATCACGCAGGTCGCTCTCGAATCACTCCTCGGTATGCCGCAGCCGCACATTTCGGCTATCGAGTCCGGCCGCAGGAAGGTGAAAACTGCCTCGGTCCGGGCCCGGATCACTGAAGGGCTGCAAGTGCCAGCAGAGGTCATCGAGGCAGGACAGAGCGCTACGTACGGGACATGGGAGCCGTCGCCCGAGCTGCGCGAGCGGGTCGCCCACGGCCACGCCACCGGCCGTACGGATCTCCGTACCGCCGACTGGATCGGCCAGGTCCTCGCCACGCAGCGCCGAGCCGAGGACGACGGATCCGGCCACGACTTGTGGCCCGTCGTGAGATCACAATTGGACGCCGTCACCCGGCTGATCCCCGGAACGTCCGGCCCGGCGGCCGACAGACTGCTGCTGCTCGCCGCCGAGCACGCGCACTGGCTGTCCTGGGTGGCATGGCAGCAACGCCGCGCAGGCGCGGCCCTCGGCTGGCTCGACGTCGCGTATGGGTGGGCGACCGACGGGGCGCACGCCGACATGGCGTCGTGGCTCCTGCGGGTAAGGGCGAACTACAGCAGGAAGGGCGGCGACCCGGTGCGCGCGCTGCGGACCGCAGATGCTGCCCGTACGGTGTCCGGTCTGTCACCGGCCGCAGTATCGGCTGCCTCGCATGAGGCGTCGGTCGCCGCGGCAGCGGTCGGGGAACGGGACCGGGCTCGGCGGCTCGCCGAGACGGCGTTGCGGCAGGCGGTCCAGGTCCCTGATGAAGAGGACCGGCCGGGGTGGCTGTACTGGCTGACGCCTACACGGGCACAGTTGCAGGCAGCGGACGCGGCATATGCGCGCCGCGAGTGGCGGACGGCGGCCGATCAGATCCGGGCTGCGCTGCCCGACCTCGAAGGGGTACCCCGGGATCGGGCTCACTTTCAGGCGCGGATGGAGGATGCGGAGCGGCGCGCAGGCTAGCCGTCCTCGCCCTCACCTCGCACATTCAGGATGGTGCCTTCGCGGCCGTCGCCGAGCCGTCGTCGGATGGCGAGCTTCATATGCCCGATGGACGGTCCGGCCTCAGTGGTCTTGCCCTCGGTCCCGATGGGGATCTGCTCGAAGAGCTTCTCAGGGAAGTCGAACCGCTCGCGGATCTGCTCGGACTCCGTGTGGTCCCCGGTCTCGTGATCGTCAGGCTCGGAGGGGTCGTACGGAACGTAGGTGATCCACAGTGAGCGTGTGGGTGTGCCTGCGAGCGGATCTTCTTCGTGCGCCATGACTTCTCCCGTATTCGATCGTATGGCGGCTGATCGTAGCGGTGAGGTCTGACACGACGAGACCCCCGGGGAGTCGGGCCCCGGGGGTGCTACGGGACAGACTACCCGTCGACGGCGAGCGCCGTTTACGATCCGGCCGTGGCTATCGAACTCACCGACGCACTCATCGCCCTGGAGCAGCGCACCTGGGCCGAGCAGCAGGCCGGCGCGCTCACCGTGCCCACCGCCGCCGCCGTACAAGCCGCCGTCACCGCACACGCCGCGGACACCGGGCAGAACCGGTACCAGGTGGAGAAGGCGCTCAAGGCCGCCGTACGGCACCGGGAGTGAGGCGCCTCGCTCCGAAACCGCCCGCCGGATCGGACGCCTGCCCGATATCCTGACGGCATGCCCACCACCCCCGACCCTGGTTCCGTGCGGTCTGCCGCCGTCGTCAACGCAGACATCCGCGCCCTCTGGGAACGGGCCGCAGGGCGCGCGCTCTCGGCAGTCGAGCAGGAGCAGTACCAGCGGCTGCTCGTGGAATGGGCGTCGGTCGCAGGGTCAGAACCAGCTCATGCGGCGTGATGGTGGGGTGGACGCGTCCACCCCACCATTTTTATACCTGGGTCATGCGGACCATCGTGAGCGTCCGCGTGTAGATGTAGTACGTCGGAACCGTGGCTGTTGCCACCGGTGACCAGGACACATTGAAGAAGTCTGTTGTGCCGTTCATGAACTCTCCGCCGGAGGCGACTAGTTCCACCGTTCCATCCGCAATGGTGGCGAATCCGTTCAGACCGCCGCGAGACAGTACCGAGCTGTCGTTCTTCAGGAGCACGGTGGACACCGATGTGGGAGGGGTGCCTCCTGTCGGCTTCGGGAAGGAAATCGTGCCCATGGCGAACCAGTAGCCCGGGAGTTGAGGGATCACCCGTAGCCCGAAGTCGGCCAGAACGGCAGCGCCGGACACGTTGAACTGAAACGAGCTAAATCGGACACCTCGTAGTGAGCCCGAAGCGGTGTTGACGTATTTTTGCTGCGTGGTGGCAATCGCCTTTGCGGCAGGACGTAGCTGCACCCCGTTGTAGACGCCTTGAACGTCTGCGTCCACGGCTGTCGCGAAGTCCTCCATCGCCTGCGGGATGTCCGCAGGGTCGGACGGGACGCTGTACGGGTAGCCCCGGTTGATCGTGTTCGCGGGCATTTCAGGGTGTCTCCACGGGCGGCGCATTGGGGTCCGGCTCCGGGGGCTCCGGGGCCGGATTCGGGGGGTCTCCGGTGCCGTCCCAGCCGCCTCCGGGGTCGCCGATGATGATGGGGTCGGGCTGGGGCGGTGTGGGCGGCTCGCTGGGCGGCTCGGGGGCGTTGGGGTCGCCGATGATGATCGAGTCGTCCTGGGTGCTGTCTGCCATCAGGGGAGTCCTATCGCTGTGCTGATGCGGGTGGCTGTGATTGAGCGGGCGCCAACGCTTTTGGCGGTGGTGTGATCATGAAAAAACGTCATGCCGAACGTCTCCCCCGCCGTGGCCGCGAGGTACAGGCACAGCAGGTCAGGGCGCGTTGGGGAGGTCTGGGCCATGCGAAGGCTCTGAGCGGTCGCCAGCGGTCCCTGGGCGCCCGAGGTGGTGATGGTCGTGTAGGTGCCGACCTCGGTGGCCGTGCCCGACGCGGCCACCTCCAGGCGCCCCTCCAGCAGGTAGATGCCCGGCTGGGTGAAGGTCAGGAGTGTGGGGGTCGCAGGGTTCCACATGGAGGCGTTGTCGTAGTTCGCTCCGGCCGCGCCCCAGGTGATGGTGGTCGTAGTGGATCCGGGAATGCTCTGCGCAGTCAGGTTGGTGACCCGGACCGTCGGCTCGTTCAGGGCGCCGGCCCGTGCTGTCTCCAGCAGCTGCACATCGGCATCAACGGCGGTGGCGAGCGACTGGATCGCGGCTGGGAAGTTCTGGACGTCCGCGTACAGGGGGAAGGGGTAGCCGCGGGGGGTTGCTCCTGGCATCAGATTCTCCGTGCGGTGACGAGGTCCCAGGACAGGGAGCCGGTGGCTGTGACGACGGACTCCAAGGCGATCCGCATGTATCCGGACACGGGCGCGGTGACGGTCCCTGAGAGCGTGGAGATGGGCGGCGGGGCGGGGACGTTGGCGAGAGTGGTGATCACGGTGTTCGCCGACGATGTGGTCGGATAGAGGTCCGTCTCGTTGGCGAACCACAAGGCCAGCAGGGAAGCGGTGGCTGTCTCGGCCGCATCGATGTCGTAGTCGCCCCAGACGTAAGCGGAGACGCTGAGCTGGTCTCCTGCGGTGACGCCGATGGGCTCCGAGTACAGGAACGAGTCCGCTGTGGCTGCGGTGGTGGCGGCCTGGAAGTAGTACTGGCCGTCCGGGGCGGTGTCGGTGGGGCCGACAGCGACGAAGGAACTGATGTTGGTTATGTCGTACTGGGCCCACCCGTCCAGGCCCGATTCGAATGACGGGTTGGCGATGTCGTTGGAGCCGACGCCAGACATGGCGTAGAGGACCAGCCAGATGGAGTCCTGCCGGATCACCGCGACGAAGTCCCCGGTCTGCGGCGGCTGATCGCGGTTGAACGCGGCGTTGATGGGGGTGCCCCCGATGTCCACAGTGACCGAGGCGGGGGTGGCCGCGGTCACCGATCCGGTCCGGACCTGCGCCCACGGACCGCTGTCTGCTGCCAGGATCATGGCCTGGTTCTGGCTACGCACTGGCCACCAACTGAAGAAGCGAAAGGCGCGCGGAGAAGGAAATGGACGTGCCCGGGAATCCATGCCGGACGATGGTGGTGACGAACTGGCCCGCATCCAGGAACAGGCTCACCTGTAGCTGCTGGGCCTGCGCCGGGATCCCCGTGGTGTTGCGGGAGTAGCCCTGCCAGATGCCGGTCTGTACGCCGTTGACCAGCAGTCGTGTCCGCATCTGAAGTTGAAGAGTGGTGGTGGCCGTCACGAAGCCGGTGGCGAGGTACCAGCCGGGCTCCTGGATGACGAAGCCGCCGGTCATGGTCGGGTCGGCGAGGCCCGTGCGGGTTGACCACGCTGTGTTGGTGTAGAAGATCGAAAAGTCCGATTGGGTCGTCACGATGGCGTTGGTGAACATTTTCGCGTTGGGCGGGTACGCCATCTGGGTTTCGATTGTGTCGGACAATCCCTGCACGTCGCTGTCTATGGCCGTGGCGAGCTGGGACATCTGGATGATGTCTGAGGCGTCTTTCTGTACGGGCGGCTCGCACTCGGGGTATGGATAGCCCCGGTTGATCGTGGTGTCCATGACTCCCCCTGTCAGCTGGCCAGCGTGACGTCTGGCGATACGTAGGCGCGGCCTCCGATGGACTGGTCTGCCTGCGCCGTGAGCGGGTAGCTGATGCTGTCGATGACCTGGAGCGCGTTGATGCCCAGGCTGGTGACTTGGATGGCGTCTGCGGGTTCCAGGGAGTAGTCGGGGACGCAGCGGATGTCCCACTGGTTGACCATGGCGACGGATGCGAGGACCTGCGCGTCGGAGAGGGCCTTGGCCTGCTGGTCGGTCAGGGGGGTCTGGACTTTGATGATCTGGGAGACCTTGCCGTAGGGCCCCCCGAAGCGGGTGGGGCTGGAAGCGCTGGTGTCCCTGGAGGTCTGGCGTACGGGGGCGGTGGCGATGGTGCCTCCGGCACGTTCGGCAATGACTGTGATCGAGTTGGCGGCGCCGTCGCGGGTGCGGCGGATGGTGGCGTGGGAGATCAGCCCGTCCGTGCCGTCTGTCATCACCGCCACGGGATCCCCGATGCTGTACGGGAACGCCCTGACCGTGAAGGTCCCGTCTCCGAGGGCGTACCAGCGGGCACCCATTGCGGCGGCCAGGTCATCCAGGGCCTTCCCTCGGTCCTCGTCCCAGGACAGATCCGGCGGGACTGGCGCGTCGATGGCGTCGCCTTCGGTGAACTGGGCCTGGGGCAGTGCGTCGAGGATGATCGCCTGGATCTCGGCGAGACAGCTGGCGGGGTTCTTCACCTTCCAGATCTGCTCGAACCGGTAGGCGACCACGTCGGCGCCCAAATCGTCGCACTGGACGGTGACGGTTCCGTCGTCGTCTCGCCGTACGTCGGCCACCCGGCCTTTGAACAGCGGGAAAAGCTCCTCGGTCCCGTCGCCGTACCGCAGCCCCGCAGAGATCGAGATCACCGCAGTTTCGGGGGCGAGTGGGTCGGTGGCGGTGAGCGGATACCAGGTGTCTGCCACGTTGAAATTGGCGCGCCGGGTTACCCGGTTGGTGAGATTCGCGGTGACACTGCCGCCGCTGGTCGGGATGTCCGCCGTGGCGGGCGCTCCGAGGACATCGCGGGTGAGGGGAGTCCCATAGATGTCGGTGCTGGTGACGTGGAACGCAGGCTGGTGCGGGCGCGCGAGAGCCTGCCGGTAGAGGGGAGTTGCGGGAAGGACCATTCAGCTCACCCCGACCCACGTGCAGTTCAGTGAGAGGACGAGGGACCCCATGGTGACCGTGGCCGGCAGCGTCGTCTGCCCGGCCGGGCCGTTTCCGAAGCGACATGTGGCTGCGGTGAGGCCGATGTTCGCGGTCGCGGCGGACATGGACGCACACAGGGAGAACGATGGCGGGGTGGCCGCGTTGGCGAGGATGCCCACGTAGTACGTGCCCAGTGATGCGTTGTATGCCGACGTGAGCGGAATGCTCTTCTCACCTGTGGTCGTGAACGCTGTGGTGCAGTCCGCGGACACAGCGACTCGGGTGCCGTTGCCGTCGTACAGGCCCACGAAGTTCTGGCCGGCCGTGGGGGTCACTGGGGCGACGGCGATGTGGAGGCGCACCGCGGTGATGAGCTGGTTGCTGACGAGGCCCGGCAGCCGGATGAGGCGCAGCTGCCCGGACGTGGGAGCGGCCGAGGATGAGCACTGGGCGGGGTCGTAGTTCCAGGCCAGCAGACCCTGGTCGGTCGGGACGAAACCGCCGTGCGCGATCTGGGAGACCGCCAGGTTGAGAGGGCTTCCCCAGGACGGGGCGCCGATGACGGGAAGGGTGATGGTCATGTCAGTCTCCGTAAGGTCCGTCGCCGTAGAGGCCGTCCCCGTACCCGGCCTGGTCCTCGGGGTCCCCGCACACCGTGTCCCCGGTGGCGATCGCCTGCCACGTCCCGCCGGCTGCGGTCATGTCCGCGAAGGTGGGGTACGCCTCTTGCACGGCGCACCAGTTGGCGCAGGCGGTGCCCTGCTTGGGGCCGACGGGTGCGGTGACGACGGTGTAGGGAATGGTCCAGAGCCGGTAGGGGCGGCGCTGGTCGGCGGAGATGTACGCCTCGCGGATGGTGCCGGGCTGGACGTAGATGTCGGGCTGTCCGTACACCGGAGGCAGTTGGAGGAGTACTGGTCCGCCGTAGGTGAAGAGGTCATAGATCGCCTCCTTGGCTTCCAGGGTGCGTGTGAGGACCTGGAAGCTACCGGTGTGGTCCTTCCGGCGGGCGAAGACGTCTGCGGGGGTCTCGGAGCCGGTGAGGGGCAGGAGCGTGATGTCTGCGGCCCGTTCTCGGTCACCGAACCCGGCCCACACGAATGCAGGGGTCTCGTTGCCGCAGGTGTGTCCTTGCGTAGTGGAGCAGAAGTCGAACGCGCGGCTGGCCCATGGGCGTAGCGGGTCAACGGCGTACACGGACGAGGTGGCGTTGAGCTGAATGGGCCCTGCGATGAATGTTTGCGCGGATGGGGTGCCCGGTACTCCCACGACGCGGTACCAGACGTTTACGCCGAGGGGCGCGCCCGTATCGAAGAAGACTGCGGACTGGGACAGCAGCGGAATTGTCTGAAGGTATTCCCAGGGGCCGGTGTTGGAGTCTGCGGAGCGGTATACGTCGCATGATGTCTGGGTGCCCGGGGTGGATGCGAAGAAGATGTTGAGGGTGACTGTTGGCATTGTCAGCGCCTCCATCCTTGCGCCTGGGACTTGTTGCGCTGGCGGTCCCAAACATCAAGTCGCGCGTCCACGTAGTCGTCAATGGCCCGGTTGCCGATGCTCACCTGAATAACGGGCTCAAAGATCTGCCGGGCGGTGATGCTGCGGCTGCTGGACATTTCCACCTGCGGGGCGAGTCCGGGAAGAGACGTGGTGAGCGAAGCGAGTTGCTGCTCCAGCGCGGGCACGCTGTCGGTGATGCCCTTCATGAAGCCCTCCATGACGGCGCGTCCGGCGGGAATGAGGATGCGCCTGTCGAGGTCCTCGGGCCCTTTCCAGTCCGGAAGTCGACTGGTGATGCTTTGGAGCGTTCCGGACAAGCTCGGTAGCATCGATGTGATACCGGCGATCAGGCCGCGGATTATCGCCTGCCCTGCCGCTCGGAGGATCCCCTCAGCGCCAGGGAGCGCGGCTCGGATTCTGCCCGGGAGTGCTTGTACGCGGCCTACGGCATCGGCCGCCATCTGCACGATGGCGTTCACGAACGCCGTCGCCATCCGGCGCCCGGCCGCTGGGATTTCCACGACCATTTGCGCAACGAGTTTTGTTGACCGGGATTTGAGCGATTCGAATGCGCGGGTTCCGTCCTCGCTCATGTTTGTGACGACCGCCCCGGCGTTGCGCATCGCGCCTGTGAAGTCGCCGTCCAGGAGCGCGGTCACGATGTGGATCGTCGGAATGACGTAGCGGGTCAGGAAGCCGGAAAGGAGCTGGAGTGCGCCCGTTACCAGAGTGATGATCACTTTGGAAACGGCCGTGATCGCGGGCATGGCCTGCGCCCACGTTGCTGCGGCGAGCTGGATCCACGCCACGATGATCGGGGTCAGTGCGACCAGAAGATCCGCGAGCGCCTGTGAAAGCTGGAGCAGGGACGGTTCAAGTTGCACAAGTGCGTCCAGTAGGACGGGCAGGATTTGCTCTCCGAATTGCCCGAAAGCGGGCAGAATCTGACGGAGAATTTCCGGAAGTGCGGTCAGTAGTGGCATTAGTTGAGCGGCCAAGTTTCGCGCAAGCTGCTCGATAAGGGGTGTTAGTAGGACAAAAGTTTCGCTCAAACTTTCGAATAGCGGGGTCAGTGCAGGCAGGGCACCGGCGACCAGCTCGGCAGCCAGAGTTACCAGCGGTAGCAGTGCGACTACCAGGTCGCCCACAGCGCCAGCAGCGGAAGCGAGCACAGGGCCGAGCGCCGTCAAGATGTCCTGAAGCCCAGCGCCAAGGACGCGCACCAGCTCCTGCGCGGGCGGGGCCAGGATCTCGAAGATCGGACCGAGGAGCGCAAGAGCCTGCACAAGGAGCGGAGCGGCAGTGGAGGCGACGGTACTCATGGTGCGGGAGAGCGCAGCGAGCGCACGCTGGAACCCGTCCGTACCGGTCGCTTCCGCGAGCGCCCCAGTGATGATCTCCAGCACGCTGAACAGGCCCTCACCGTCGCCCGAGACGGCGTTCATGATGTTGCCGAGCGCCTCGAACACGTTGCCCGCAATGCGGCCGAGCTGAACGATCGTGTCGATCGCCGCATCGATCGCGTCCTCCAGCGCGCCGGACGCGAACGCCCGCGACAGTGCGGCAGCCGCGCCATCCGCCACCCTCGCCAGAGCCGTGGTGATCCGCTCGAACGACGGGCCCGCAGCCGCGGCGAGCTGCCCGAACGCGATGACGGCCTGGCCGGGGATACGTTCCAGGTCTGCGAGGCCGGCGTTCGCGGACTTCAGCGCGGTGCCGAGGATCCCGGAGGTGCCGAGCGTGACGGCCGCGTCGGATGCGCCGACCGCCATCCGGTTGAGGGACACGGCGGAGGCGTTCAGCGACTTCTGCACGGCGGGCAGCACCGCCGTAGACAATTCGCTGAGGGAGTCGTCAAAGTCCTGGAAGAACCGGTTCTGAACGCCTTGCTGGAGCCCCCACAGTTCCTTCTGCATGCTCTGGAGCTCGGTCACGAACGCGCGCGCCTCGGGTGCGAGCTTCGCGATTGCCTTGGCCAGTTCCTCCGGGTCGGCGTCCGGGTCAAAGGCCAGATCGATCGCGTCGGACACGCCGATCATCGCCACCTGCACAGCGCCTGACGCCGACCGGATCGCCAGCAGCCCCGTTGTTGCGACAGCAGCGGCTGGGAGGATCTGCTCGATCGACGTGACTACGCCGATGAGTGCCTGGGGCAGTGCGCCTGCTGCGGCGCCTGTGCGGCCGAGCGCGCCCCCAAGCTCGCCCAGTGGCCCGAGAGCTGCGCTCGCGGCTCTGGTGAGGCGTCCGGTGGATTCCTCGGCGTCGCGAAGGCTGCGTTCATCCACATCGACGTCGATGGTGATGTCCGGAGTGGTGGCCTGTGCTGCGGAGACGATACGGGTGAGGCCGGACCGTACGGCGGCCAGGG
>NZ_FMDK01001091.1 GCF_900091995.1 Streptomyces sp. MnatMP-M17 | reverse complement strand
GCCGCCCGCCGCTGCGGCGGTTCTCACTGAGCGAGAAGCGGGCGGCCGGGCGGCCGTCGGCGTACGGGAAATGCTCCGGGAAGTCGTCCAGATTGGCGACGGAGGCACCGCGCCAGCCGTAGATCGCCTGGCAGGGATCGCCGACCGCCGTCACCGCGTGCCCGGTGCCGCCGCCGAAGAGCCCGGAGAGAAGGAGCCGTTGGGCGACCGACGTGTCCTGGTACTCGTCGAGCAGGACGACCCGGAACTCGTCCCGGAGGATCGTCCCGACCTCGGGTCTGGTCGAGGCGAGTTCGGCCGAGAGCGCGATCTGGTCGCCGAAGTCGAGCAGATCGCGGGCGCGTTTGGCCGCGCGGTAACGCCCTACGAGATCGAGCAGTTCACGGCGGGCGGCCACCGTCTCGGGCACCTTGCGCAGCTCGGCGTTGCTGAGCCTCGCGCCGTCCAGAGCGCGCAGCAGCTCGCTGTCGTACGCGCCGAGCCTGCCCGTGCCCACGAGATGCTCGGCCAGCTCGGCGTCGAGCGCGAGCAGATCGCTGACCAGGGCCGGGAGCGTCTTGGTCAGGGCCGGGTACGGTCCTGGCGCCTCCCTCAGCACCCGCGCGGCGAGCTGGAAGCGGGTGGCGTCGGCGAGCAGCCGGGCGGTGGGCTCAAGTCCTATCCGCAGACCGTGATCGGTGAGCAGCCGTCCCGCGAAGGCGTGGTACGTGGAGATCCGGGGCTCGCCCGGAGGATGGTCCGGATCGATCACATCCGGGTCGGTGACTCCGGCCCGTACGAGCGCCTTGCGGACGCGCTCGGCCAGCTCGCCCGCCGCCTTGTTGGTGAAGGTGAGCCCGAGGACCTGCTCCGGAGCGACCTGTCCGCTGCCCACCAGCCACACCACGCGGGCGGCCATCACCGTGGTCTTCCCGGAGCCGGCTCCGGCCACGATGACCTGCGGGGCGGGCGGCGCCGTAATGCAGGCCGTCTGCTCCGGAGTGAACGGGATACCGAGGAGCTCCTTGAGCTGCTCGGGATCGCTGAGATGTACGGACACGCGGAGAGGCTATCCGCCACCACTGACGACGCCCGGCCAATGCCCGGCGGACGGCTCACTCCGAGGCTCCCGGAGCGCGGCTCACTCCACGATCTGCCGGCCCTCCGGCCGTGCGCTGCACGAGGCGCGGAAGGCGCAGTTGGCGCAGTGTCCGCCGGTGGTGGGCGTGAACCGTTCGTCCAGTACACGGCCGGCGGCCGTGGTGAGCAGTTCGCCGACCCACTCCCCCGTGAGCGGCTCCTGCGCCTGGACCTTGGGAAGTTGCTCGCCGCCCTCCTTCTTCGGCGCGGGCTGGCGCAGTTGTACGAGTTCGGCGCCGCCCGGCTCCGGGCGGTGACCGTCGAAGACCTCGTCCAGCGCGCCCTCCCGTACGGCGAGCTGGTAGACGGCGAGCTGAGGATGGCGGGCGACCTCGTCCTTGGTGGGTGCCTGCTTGCCGGTCTTGAAGTCGACGACATAGGCGCGGCCTTCGGTGTCCCGCTCCACGCGGTCCATGGAGCCCCGGATGCGCACCTCGTACGCGCCCGCCTCCAAGGTGACGTCGAAACCGTGCTCCGTGGCGGCGGGAGTGCGTCCGCCGCGGTCCATGACATGCCAGCGCAGAAAGCGTTCGAGCGCCACGCGCGCGTGCTCCTTCTCCTGCTGGGACTTCCAGGGCGCGTCGAAGGCGAGCGCGTCCCACACGGAGTCCAGCCGCTCCATGAGCACGGCGAGATCGGCGGGCGTACGGCCGGAGGCGACCTCGTCGGCCAGGACATGGACGACATTGCCGAAGCCCTGGGCGGCCGTGGCGGGCTCGTCCGCCTTCACCTCGCGGCCCAGGAACCACTGGAGCGCGCAGGTGTTCGCCAACTGGTCCAGGGCGCTGCCGGACAGCGCCACTGGCTGGTCCCGGTCGCGCAGCGGAACGGCGCTGCGGGTCGGCTCGTACAGACCCCACCAGCGGTGCGGATGCGCGGACGGTACGAGCGGCTGGCCCTCCTCGTCGCCGAGCGCCGCGAGCCGGGCCAGAC
>NZ_FMDK01000323.1 GCF_900091995.1 Streptomyces sp. MnatMP-M17 | reverse complement strand
GGCCCCCCCCCCCCCCGCCGTACCCATGCCCAGCGCCGCCAGTCCAACGGCCTTGCCCAGGAACGCTCTTCGGGTGCTGCTCATGGTCGCTCTCCTCTCAGGCCGCGGGGCCCGCGTCGATCCGGACCGCGCCGGTGGTCGTGTCACCCTTGTCGTCGGTGACGGTGAGATGCGCCGTGTACGTGCCCGGCCTGGAGTACGTATGGGCCGCGGTCGGCCCTTCCGTACCCGAGCCCTTGGTGTTGTCGCCGAAGTCCCAGTGGTACGAGGCGATCGTGCGACCGGACACCGGTTTGACCGTGCTGCTGAGCTCCACCGCCAGCGGCGCGGCGCCCGAGGCGGGTGCCGCCTTGACCTTCACCTTCGTGACCGGTTTCTTCTCGACTCCGCGACCGTTGAAGTGCAGCCAGTCGAGCGCGAGGAGATCCGGCTTCTCCGCCGACCAGCCGGGATTGGTGAAGACCACGTACAGCTTCACCGAACCGCCCGGACTCTTGAGCGTGGTGGTCGGGGAGATGACATTGCCGAAGCCGCCGGTGTTCGGAATCGTCACCTTGCCCAGCAGCGGCCCGGTCGGCGAGCCGTTACGGAACTCGATGTCCCCGCCGAGTCCGCCCGAGGCGGCGCCGACCGTGACCGAGGAGATTCCCTTGAGATTGACCGGGTCGAAGGAGATCCAGTCGCCGTCCTCGATCTCCGTGAGCCGCTTGCCGCCGGAGGCGTCGGCGCGGTCGCCGGTCACGGCGCCGTCATGCGCGCCACCGGTGGCGGTACGGTGCTCCGCCTCACGGAAGGTGGTCCGCAGCGTCAGTGAGGACGATCCGGTCAGGGCGGGCACGCCGTCGGCGCCCTTGTCCTCGTACTGCGCGGTGATGCCGTAGTACAGATTCTGCCCGGGACCGTGGCTGTCCCCGGCGTCGGTGACGATCTCCCCGGCGCAGCCCGTGTAGTTGTCCAGCGGATGGAGATGGCTGTCATGGCCGAGCTGCGACTGTACGACCACCCGCGAGCAGTCGATCGTCCCGCCCTCACCGGTCTTGCCGTCCTCGCGGTCCTTCACCTTCACGGTGAACGGGATGGTGTCGCCGAAGCTGAACATCCCGCCGTTCGGCGGCTGTTGGATGGTAACCACCGGCCGGGTGTTGCCGACGGTGATCTCCCGGACGGAGAGCGCGGTCAGCCCGCCGGGGCCGGTGACCGTCAGCCGGGCCGTGAACCGGCCCTTGTCGCGGTAGACATGGGAGGGATTCGCCTCGGTCGAGTCGGTGGTCCCGTCGCTGTCGAAGTCCCAGGCGTAGGACACCGGGTTCCCGCCGGGCAGCCCTGAACCCTCGCTGGAGAAGGCCACCGTCAGCGGTGCGGGTCCGCTGTCCGGGCTCGCCGCCGTCTTGGCATCGGGCAGCCGGCCGTCGCCGACATAGTCGATCCGGTAGATGCCCGATCCCTCGTTGCTGCCGCCGCGGCCCGTGCCGCTGCCGAGCCCGAAGTCGATGACGTACAGCGCTCCGTCAGGGCCGAAGTCCGCGTCGAAGGGCTGGTTCCAGCTCATATCGCCGAACACGCCGTTGATGGAGTGGAGATCGCCCGCCCCGACGGGCTCGAAGCGCGGATCCGTGAAGGTCTGGTCCTCCTCCTGGAACGAGAAGGTCTTGAACCAGGTCCTGGTCAGCTCGTAGTTGAACCACTTTCCCTCGAAGTACTCCGGGAACTTGGAGGGATACGTGTTCGCGGGATCGTAGTCGTAGACCGGCCCGCCCATCGGTCCGCCGCCGCCCGTGCCCAGTTCGGGGAACTGCGGCGAGGCGGAGTAGGCGTACCAGACCGTCGCGGGCTTGGCCGCGGGCAGCTCGCGCAGACCGGTGTTGTTCGGCGAGTCGTTGACCAGAGCGGCACAGTCGAACTTCGCGCCCGAGGTCCCGGTGGCGAAGTCGTAGTCGTTGAACGGTGTGTTGTTGCCGGTGCAGTACGGCCAGCCGTAATTGCCCGGCTCCGTGATGCGGTTGTACTCGACGGTGCCCTCAGGACCGCGGTTCGCGACCGCCTCCCGTGCGTCGGGCCCGTAGTCGCCGACCAGCAGCGCGCCGCTCAGCGGATCGGTGGTGATACGGAACGGATTGCGCATGCCCATCGCGTAGATCTCCGGGCGGGTCTTCTCCGTGCCCGGTGCGAAGAGATTGCCCTCGGGAACGGAGTACGTGCCGTCGTCCTCGGGCGTGATACGGAGAACCTTGCCGCGCAGATCGTTCGTATTGCCCGCCGTGGTCTGGGCGTCCCAGGCGCGGCGCCCTTCGCGCTCATCGATCGGGCTGAAGCCGTCGGAGGCGAAGGGATCGGTGTTGTCTCCGGTCGCGACATACAGATCACCGTTCTTGTCGAAGGTGATCGAGCCCGCCATGTGCGAGTTGGCCCGGCCCTCGCCGCGCAGTGTCGGCACGGTCAGCAGCCGCTTCTCCGAGGCCGGGTCGACGGTGTTGCCAGTGACCGTGAAGCGCGACAGATTGAGCCGTTTCTCGGTCTTGTCGGAGTGCAGCAGATAGAGCCAGTTGTTCTCCGCGAAGTCCGGATCGAGAGTGAGACCGAGCAGTCCGTCGGACTGGCTTGTCATCTCCGGCGTGTACGCGAAGTCCAGCGCGGTCGAGACCTGGAGCGTCTGCTGGTCGATCACCTTCAGCTTGCCGGTGCGCTGGATGAAGAAGACACGGCGGTCCGGCGCAACGGCCAGCTCGAAGGGATCGGCGAGATCGCTGGTGGCCAGCGGAGTGCGCTGGAAGGCGCCCGTCTTGGTGGCGGTGCAGTCACCGGGCTTGTTGCCCGCGGCCCACTGGATGCCGCCGAGCAGATGCTTGCGGAAGGCGTCCTCCTGGAAGGCGGAGGCGGCGTGCCCGCCAGCGGTGAACCAGGAGCGTCCGCCGTCGTAGTTCTGGCACCAGGACCACGGATGGTCGACGCCTTCGTCCAGACCGTCGATCCCGTCGTTCACCTTGATCTGGGCGAGCGTGTGGACCTTGCCGGTCGGATTGACGCGCCAGTTGTACCATTCCTCCGTACGCTCCCAGAGCTGTGGCAGGCCCTGGGTGGAGGGGTGCACCTGGTCGAGCACCTTCACCCGGCCCGTCTGGACGGCGGGATGCTTGTCGAAGATCGCGCCGACCAGCCCTTCGTACCAGTCCCAGTCGCGCTCGCTGGCGGAGGCGGCGTGCAGACCGACCCAGCCGCCGCCTCCGCGCACGAACGCCTGGAACGCGGCACGCTGTGCGGCGTCGAGCAGATCGCCGCTCTCCGGCGTGGAGTTGGTGTTGTTGAAGACGATCGCCTGGAAGCGGGCGAGATTGTCCTCGGTGAAGGCCGAGGCGTCGCTGGTGGCCTCGACCTCGAATCCGTTCTCGCTGCCGAGCTGTTGGACGGCCTCGATCCCGGCCGGGATCGAGTCGTGCTCGAAGTTGGTGACCTTGGAGAAGACCAGAACGCGGAACGGCGCCGCGTCGGCGCGGGGCGGCGAGGCCATCCCGAGTCCGAGGACGAGCGCCAGCAACGCGGTGATCACAAGGAAGGGTGAGGACGTTCTGATGGGCGTTCTCATGGGCGCTCCCGGTGCTGGTAGAGCCGGCTGCGGGTTTAGAAAGCGCTTTCTGGAGTGCGTCACACAGCGTAGGTTCCGGCGTCACAGGGGGTCAATGGGTCGGAAGAGCCCTCTGCGGCACGGCACTTGAGGGCGGGGCGGGGGAAGTGCCGTCCGGTGCGGGGCCGTCCACCGGAGGACAGGGCTTCCGTCCGGGAACGCGAGCGACCCGTACGGGAACGCGAACGACCCGTCCGGGAGTGCGCCCGGACGGGTCGGCTGGGGGTGGCGCGGTGTTGCGTGAAGCCCGTGCCCTGGGCGCCGTGGCTGATCACGCGGTCATGCGGCCGGGCGTCATGCGGCCGGGCGCCTCGCGGCGATCGTCAGGCCGCGTCCAGCTCCGCCACCTCGGCGGCGTCGAGCACGAGGTCGGCCGCGCCGACCGAGTCACGGATGGTCTCCGGACGGCTGGAGCCCGGGATCGGCACCACCACGGGCGACTTGGCCAGCATCCAGGCCAGACACACCTGCTGCGGGCTCACGCCGTGCGCCTCCGCGATCCGCGCGAACGCGCCGTGCGAGGAGCCCAGTTCACCGGCGCGCCTGATCCCGCCGAACGGGCTCCACGGCAGGAACGCGATGCCCAGCTCCGTGCACAGCTCAAGCTCCGGCTCGCTGGAGCGGAAGGCGGGCGAGAACTGGTTCTGTACGGAGACCAGCCGGCCGCCGAGGATCTCCTGCGCCGACCGGATCTGCTCCGGGTTCGCGTTGGAGATACCGGCCTGCTGGATCTTGCCCTCGTCGAGGAGGTCGCGCAGACCGCCGATGGACTCCTCGTACGGCACCTTCGGGTCGGGACGGTGGAACTGGTACAGCCCGATCGCCTCCACACCGAGGCGCCCGAGCGACGCCTCGCACGCCGCCCTGAGGTGCTCGGGAGAGCCGTCCAGCGTCCAGGAGCCGTCCCCGGGACGCAGATGGCCGCCCTTGGTGGCCACCAGCACCTCGGAGCCGCGCGCGTGGGACGCCAGCGCCTTGGCGATCAGGGACTCGTTGTGGCCCACCTCGTCGGCGTGCTGGTGGTACGCGTCCGCCGTGTCGATCAGTGTCACACCGGCATCCAGCGCCGCGTGAATGGTGGCGAGGGAACGGGCCTCGTCGGGCCGTCCCTCGATCGACATCGGCATACCGCCCAGACCGATCGCGCTGACCTCGACGGTTCCGATGCGGCGAGTCTTCATGGTGGAGTGCACCCTTCCTGCTGCGGACCCGCCGGTTCCGGCGGGGGGTACCTCAAGCTTTGCCGCTGCCTCGCGGGGCGTCCAATAGAAGAAAACGAACGCATTGAGCGACCGGGCTTCTCAATTAGGCTGGGTCCTCATGGAACTGCGCCACCTCGAATATTTCGTCGCCGTCGCGGAGGAACGCCACTTCACCAGGGCGGCCCAGCGCCTCATGGTCTCCCAGTCGGGCCTCTCCGCGTCCGTACGGGCTTTGGAGCGCGAGCTGGGCGCCCGGCTCTTCGTACGCTCCACCCGCAGGGTCGAGCTGACCGGGGCCGGGCAGGCCCTGCTGGTGGAGGCGTCGCGCGCGCTGGCCAGCGTACGGGCGGGCAAGGAGGCCGTCGCGGCGGTCCAGGGACTGCTGCGCGGCACGCTGTCGGTGGGGACCGAGCAGTGTGTCACCGGAGTGCATGTCCCCGGGCTGCTCGCCCGGTTCAGGGCCGAGCATCCCGAGGTGGAGGTACGGCTGCGGCAGGCCGGATCCGCCTCGCTGGTCGAGGATGTGGCGGCCGGGCGGCTCGATCTGGCCTTTGTCGCGCTGTCCGGGACCGTTCCCGAGGGCGTACGGCTGGTACCGCTGGCGAGCGAGCCGATGGTGCTGCTCTGCCATCCCGACCATCCGCTGGCGGGAGCGGCCGAGGCGGACTGGGCGGAGCTGGGCGAGGAGGTGTTCGTGGACTTCCACGAGGACTGGGGCGCCCGCGGGCTCACCGACCGGGCCTTCGCCGCGGCCCGTACCGAACGGCGCGTGGCGCTGGAGGTCAACGATGTGCACAGCCTGATCGAGCTGGTCGGCCATGGTCTGGGTATCGCGGTGGTGCCACGTCCGATCGCCCGTAAGGCGCAGGCGGCCGACCTCTGTACGGTGCCGCTGGCCGACGCCGGAGAACACCTCTGGGAGGTCTCGGCCGCGCTCCCGGACGATCAGCGCACCGGCCCGGCCGCCAGGCAACTGCTCGCGTATCTGCCGCCCACCGCGTCCCGGGCGGCGCCGGACAACTGCCCGGCGCCGGACGCCGCTTCCACTCCGGACGCCGTTCCCGCTCCGGACACAGGTCCTGCTCCGGTCCCTGCTTCTGCGACTACGGCCGTTCCAGCCAGCCCCTGATGAAGGCGGCCTGGCCGACATGCTGGAGGTCGTCGGAGATCACGCTGATCAGCCGGACACCGAGCGTGACCGGCGGGACCCACGCGTCGTCGACGATCCGCTTGAGATCCGCGTCCTTGACCGAACGGATGAACGCGACCGTCTGATCGTGGACCGCGTCGTGGTAGCCGGCGAGCAGCTCCGCCGGGACGCCGCCGAGCGCCGCCACGTCCTTGGGGGAGTGGCCGTAACCGGTCGCCCGCCGCGGGAACGGCAGCTCGAACCGCG
>NZ_FMDK01000382.1 GCF_900091995.1 Streptomyces sp. MnatMP-M17 | reverse complement strand
GAGATCGAGATCGCGGGTCAGCTCGTGCAGATGCCAGGCCGCGTCCACCTTGGGACGCAGCACACCGCTCAGCCGCTCGGGCGTGAGCGAGCCGATCACACCGTCGTCGACTACGCCTGCGGTATGGATGACGGCGGTCAGCGGATGCTCGGCCGGCACCGACGCCAACAGTCCGGCCAGTGCGGACCGGTCGGCGATATCACAGGCCGCCACGGTCACCTCGGCACCGTACGAGGTCAGTTCGGCGACCAGTTCCGCCGCGCCGGTTGCCTCGGCGCCACGTCGGCTCGCCAACAGCAGGTGCCGTACGTCCCGTTCGGTGACCAGATGCCGGGCGAGTACGCCGCCGAGTCCGCCCGTACCACCGGTGATCAGCACCGTACCGTCGGCGTTCCACGCGGCCGGCTCCTCGGGCACGGATGCCGACACGGATGCGGGCACAGGCACGGACACCGGCACAGGCACGGGCACGGGAATGCGCGCCAGCCGGGCGGCGAGCAGCCGGCCGTCGCGTACCGCGAGGTCCGGCTCGGCGGCGATGACCGGCACGGCCTCCGGGGGGAGTGAGACCGTGCCGGGGTCCAGATCCAGGAGGCCGAAGCGTCCCGGGTTCTCGGTGCGTGCCGTCCGTACGAGGCCATGGACCGAGGCGGCGGCGAGGTCGTCGCCGTTCAGCGCGCCGCGCGTCACGAAGACCAGACGGGCGTCGGCGAACCGGTCCTCGTCCAGCCAGTGCTGTACGTGTGCGAGGACCTGGGCGCCGAGGGAGTGTGTCGCCTCCACAACCGCGCCGGGCTCACCGGACACGGCCATCAGCACCACATCGGGCACCGATCCGTCGTGCGCCGCCGCGAGCGACACCAGATCGGTGTGAGTCGTCACGGTCGTACCACCGGCGCGCAGCGCACCGGCGACACCGACCGTGTCCGCGCCCACCACGGCGACCGCGCCGCCGGACCCGGCGGAGGCCGCGCCCTTGAGCGCGGTCCACTCCACACGGAACAAGGAGTCCCGGTGGACGGCGTTGGTGTCGTTCCGCCGCTCGGTGGGCACCGGGCGCGAGACCAGGGAGTCGACGGTGAGGACCGGGCCGCCCGCCATGTCGTACACGGCGATGGAGACCGTGTCCTCGCCCGCCGGAGCGATCCGGGCGCGGACCGCCGAGGCGCCGGAGGCGGTCAGCGACACGCCTTCCCAGGCGAAGGGCAGTCCGCCTCGGCCGATGGCGCCGAGGTCGGTGTAGGCCGCCGCGTGCTGGGCGGCGTCCAGCAGCGCCGGATGCAGACCGAAGGCACTCGCGTCGGAGCCGGAGCCCGTACCAGTGCCAGTGCCAGTGCCGCTACCAGCGCCGGTTCCGGAGCCGGAGGGCTCCGGCAGGGCGACCTCGGCGTACACCTCGTCACCGCGCCGCCAGGCGGCCCGCAGGCCCTGGAACACCGGGCCGTAGTCGAAACCGAGTCCGGCGAGCCGTTCGTAGCAGCCGTCGAGATCGACGGGCTCGGCGCCGACCGGTGGCCATACGGTGGCGTCGAAGCCGGAGCCGACGGCGCCCGTGGCTCCCACGCCGGGCGCGACGAAGCCCGTGGCGTGCTGCGACCACGGGAGTTCGTAGCCGTCCTCCGCACGTGAGTAGATGCCCAGCGGCCGGCGCCCGGCCTCGTCGGCGGCGCCGACACGCACCTGGAGTTGGGCGCCGCCATGCTCGGGCAGTGCCAGCGGCGCGGCGAGCGTCAGCTCCTCGACGCGGTCGCAGTCGACCTCGTCACCGGCCCGGATCGCCAGCTCGACAAAGGCGGTCCCGGGCAGCAGCGCCCGGCCGCGCACTCCGTGGTCGGCGAGCCAGGGATGCGAGCGCACCGACAGCCGGCTGGTGAACAAGACGCCTTCACCGTCGGCCAGTTCGACGGCCGCGCCGAGCAGCGGATGTCCGGCCGGGCCGAGTCCGGCGGCGCGGATGTCGCCGGCTGCGTCGCGGCTGCCGGAGGGCCAGTAGCGCTGGTTCTGGAACGGATAGGTCGGCAGGTCCACACGCCGGGCGCCGCAGCCGTCGTACAGCCCGGCCCACCGTACGGTGGCGCCTCGGACATGCACCTGAGCGAGCGCGGTGACCGCCGCCAGTTCCTCCGGGCGGTCCTTGCGCAGCAGCGGTACGATCACCGCGCCGTCCGTCAGCGACTCCTGGGCCATGGCGGAGAGCACACCGTCCGGGCCCAGCTCCAGCAGTGTGGTGACGCCTCGTGCGGTGAGTGTGCGGATGCCGTCGGCGAACCGTACGGCCTCGCTGACATGCCGTACCCAGTAGTCGGCGGAGCACAGCTCGGCCACCTCGGCGATCCGTCCGGTCAGATGGGAGACGACCGGGATCCGCGGCTCGTGGTAGGTCAGTCTCTCCGCCACGGCGCGGAAGTCGGCCAGCATCGGCCGCATCAGCGGTGAGTGGAAGGCGTGCGAGACGCGCAGCCGCTTGGTCCTCCGGCCCTGTGCCTCCAGCCGCGCGGCGATCTCCAGTACGGCGCTCTCGTCACCCGCGATCACCACGGACTGCGGTCCGTTGACGGCCGCGATCGACACCTGGTCGGTGAGCAGCGGCCGGATCTCGTCCTCGGTGGCCCGTACGGAGACCATCGCGCCGCCGCGCGGCAGGGCCTGCATCAGCGAGGCGCGCGCGGCCACCAGCCGGCAGGCGTCCGCCAGTGTGAGGACGCCCGCCGCGTGGACCGCCGCGATCTCACCGATGGAGTGGCCGCCTACGTAGTCGGGTGTGATGCCGAGCGAGGTGACGAGGCGGAACAGCGCCACCTCGATCGCGAAGAGCGCGGGCTGTGTCCATCTGGTCTCGTCGAGCCGCTCGGCGTCGGATCCCCAGACGATCTCGCGCAGCGGGCGGTCGAGGGCCGCGCCGAAGTGGGTGTCGAGTTCGGCGGCCACGGCGTCGAAGGCTTCAGCGAACACCGGGAAACGGGCGTGGAGTTCATGGCCCATGCCGAGCCGCTGGGAGCCCTGGCCGGAGAACAGTACGGCGAGCAGTCCCTCGTCGGCGACGCCTCTGGCGGCCTCGGTGACATCGGTGACATCGGTAACCTCGGCAGTGTGATCGCTTCCCGAAGCGAACAGCACCGCCCGATGCTCGAATGCCGAGCGTCCCGTGGCGAGCGAGTAACCCACGTCGACAGGCCGTACACCGGGATCGCGCTCGATGAATGACAGCAGCCGCGCCCGCTGCGCCTCCAGGGCGGCGGCGGTCCGGCCCGAGAGCGCCCAGGGAATGACCCCCGGCACCACAGAGCCCGTATCGTCGGCGGCGCTCTCCGGTTCGTCGTCGGCCGGAGCCTCCTCCAGGATCACATGCGCGTTGGTGCCGCTCACTCCGAAAGAGGAGACGGCGGCACGCCGGGCCCGGCCGGTCTCCGGCCAGGCCAGGGACTCGCGCAGCAGCTCCACGGAGCCTGCCGTCCAGTCCACATCGCCGGACGGCTCGGCCGCGTGCAGACTGCGCGGCATCAGCCCGTACCGCATCGCCATGATCATCTTGATCACACCGGCGGCGCCCGAGGCCGCCTGCGTATGCCCGATGTTCGACTTGACCGACCCGAGCCGCAGCGGGCGCCCGGGATCGCGGTCCTGACCGTAGGTGGCCAGCAGCGCCTGCGCCTCGATCGGGTCGCCGAGCGTCGTGCCCGTACCGTGCGCCTCGACGATGTCCACATCGCCGGGCGTCAGCCGCGCGTTCTCCAAGGCGGCCCGGATGACCCGCCGTTGTGAGGGACCGTGCGGCGCGGACAGTCCGTTGGACGCGCCGTCCTGATTGATCGCGCTGCCGCGCAGCACTGCCAGGACGGGATGACCGGCCCGCCGCGCGTCGGAGAGCCGCTCCAGTACGAGGACGGCGGCGCCCTCGCCCCAGCCGGTGCCGTCGGCATCGTCGGAGAACGACTTGCACCGGCCGTCCTCGGCCATGCCGCCCTGTGCGGTGAAGGAGACGAAAGGGCCCGGTGTGGCCATCACGGAAGCGCCGCCCGCCAGGGCCATGGTGCACTCGCCGTTGCGCAGGGCCTGCGCCGCCCAGTGCAGCGCCACCAGCGAGGAGGAACAGGCCGTGTCGACCGTGACGGCCGGTCCCTCGGCGCCCAGCGTGTAGGAGAGCCGGCCCGAGATGACACTGGCCGCGTGCCCGGTCATCGCGTACAGCTCGGTGTCCTCGTCGGACGCCTTGATGACCGTGCCGTAGTCCTGTCCCGCCGTACCGACGAACACGCCCGCCCGGCTGCCGCGCAGCGTGGCCGGATCGATCCCGGCCCGCTCCAGCGCCTCCCAGGCCACTTCGAGCAGCAGCCGCTGCTGCGGGTCCATGGCGACGGCCTCACGAGGTGAGATACCGAAGAACCCGGGATCGAAGTCGGCCATGTCGTAGAGGAATCCGCCCTCCTGGGCGAGGCTGCGGCCGGGACCGTCCCCGGCGAGGCGCTCCAGGTCCCAGCCCCGGTCGGCCGGGAAGCCGGCCATGACGTCGCGGCCCTCGGTGACCAGCTCCCACAGATCCTCGGGAGAGGTCACACCGCCCGGATAGCGGCAGCCGATCCCGACGACGGCGATGGGTTCCTCGGCAGCCGCCACCAGTCGCTGGTTCTGCTGACGGAGCCGCTCGATCTCCTTCAGGGACGACCGCAGCGCCTCGACGTACTTGTTGGGGGACGTGCTCATCGTTCTCTCCAGATCTCTTTCGGTTCGCGTCGCCGGGAGGGCACGGGACCTCGTCGTCGGCGGGGCACTAGATCTCTGCGGGGCACTAGATCTCGGTGGCGAGCCGCAGCAGGCTTTCTGCGTCCATGTCGTCGAGCGAGTCGTTCGCGCCGGCCACGGCCGGGCCGGAGGCCCCGGTGGCGTCGTCGGTGGCGGTGGCGAGCTGGAGCACCATGTCCAGCAGGCCCGCTTTACGAAGCCGGCTGATGGGCACGGAGGCGAGGGCGTGCCGGATCCGGGCGTCGGGATCGTCCGTACGGTCCTCGCCGTTCGTACGGTGCTCGCCCTCGGTGCCGTTCCGTTCGGGCACGGTTCCGAACAGCAGCGAGCCGAGGTGCTGCGCGAGAGCCGCCGGTGTCGGATGGTCGAAGACCAGGGCGGCGGGCAGAGGCAGGCCGAGGGCCGTCCGCAGCCGGTTGCGCAGCTCGACGGCGGTCACCGAGTCGAAGCCGACGTCACGGAAGGCCCTGGTCGCCGGAATGGCTCCGGCCGTGTCATGGCCGAGTGTCGACGCCGCGTCGGCCCGTACCGCGTCCAGCAGCGCGCGGCTGCGTTCCGCGGTCGGCAGGGCATCGAGCCGCTGCCTGAGCGGCGGAACGGCCGGGACACCGTCGCCGGTGGGTACGGCGGAGTCGGCGGCCAGCGCGCGGCCCACCTCCGGGATCCCGGAGAGCAGCGGGCTGGGCCTGCTCGCGGTGAAGCCGGGAGTGAACCGTTCCCAGTCCATCAGTGTGACGGTGAGCGCCGTGTCGTCGTCCTCCAGCATCCGCTGGAGCGCGGCGATCGCCAGCGCCGGTTCCATGGGCATCACGCCCTGGCGCCGCAGCCGTTCGTGGACCTCGTCGACGGTGGCCATGCCGACCTCGGCCCAGGTGCCCCAGGCGACGGACGAGGCGGTGAGTCCCTCGGCCCTGCGATGCTCGGCCAGGGCGTCGAGGAACGCGTTGGCCGCCGCGTAACCGGGCTGGCCGCCGCTGCCCCAGATGGCCGCGCCCGAGGAGAACAGCACGAAGGCGTCGAGTTCGAGGTCGTGGGTCAGTTCGTGGAGATGGAGGGCGGCGGTCAGTTTGGCGCGCATCAGCGCGTCGAGCCGTGCCAGTGTCAACGACTCCACCGGATCGTCGCCGTCCGCGACTCCCGCGGCGTGGAACACCGAGGTCAGCGGCGCGTCGCCCGGAATGGCCGCGAGGACGGCGGCAAGCGCGTCACGGTCGGCGGCGTCGCAGGCCGCGATGGTGACCCGGGCGCCCAGTCCTTCCAGTTCGGCACGGAGTTCGGGCGCGCCGGGCGCCTCCTCACCGCGTCGGCTGGTCAGCACCACATGTTCGGCGCCGCGTTCGACCAGCCAGCGGGCGATCCGCCCGCCGATACCGCCGGTGCCACCGGTGATCAGCGCCGTGCCCCGGCCTCGCCAGCGGCGCTCGGGCGTACCGGCCGTGGGTACGGCGTGCACCATACGGCGGCCGTAGACGCCGGACGGGCGGATGGCGATCTGATCCTCGCCACCCAGCGGACCGCCCAATCCGCCCGTACCGCCCAGTCCACCCGGACCGCCCGGACCGCCTCGGCCGTCCGGACCGTGCAGCCCGTCCGGACCGTACAGCCCGGCGAGTACGGCCGTCAGCCGGGCCTCGGCCCGTGCGTCGAGCGTCTCCGGGAGGTCGACCAGACCGCCCCAGCGGTCCGGATGCTCCAGTGCGACGACCCGGCCGAGGCCCCACAGGGCGCCCTGCACAGGGTTGCCGAGCCGGTCGTCACGTCCCACCGAGACGGCGCCTCGGGTGGCGCACCACAGCGGCGCGCGCAGTCCGGCGTCGCCGAGCGCCTGGACGAGAGTGAGCGTCAGCGCCAGTCCGCCGGGCACGGAGGCGAAGTCCGGGTGACGTTCCTCGACCGGGGCAAGCAGGGACAGTACGCCGGTGAACTCCGTTCCGTCGGCTGTCAGTTCGGCCAGCCGCTTGGCCCAGGCGGTACGGTCCGCGCCTGCGTCGGCCTCGAAGCGGACCGTATCGGGGCCCAGCGCGGCGAGCACGCCGGAGACCCAGGGATCGTCGGTCCGGCCCGCGGCGACCACCGCGAGCCAGCGGCCGACGGAAAGGCCTGCGGGACGTGTGGCAGGACGTACGGCGCCCGGATCGCTCAGCCTGGTCCAGTCGACGCGGTAGCGCCATTCGTTGACGGTGGAGCGCTCGCGCGAGGTGGCACGCCACGCGGAGAGTGTGGGCAGGACCGCGCCCAGCGAGGACAGCTCACCGTTGGCGGCGACGCCCAGTTCACCGGCGAGGGACTCCAGATCCTGGCTCTCGACAAGCTGCCAGAACGCGGCGTCCGCCTCGCCCCCGACGCTCCCGTCGGTCCCTGCGGCGGGCTTCTGCTCGGGCCAGTACCGCCGGCGCTGGAAGGCGTACGTGGGCAGCTCGACCGGTTCGAGAGCGCCTTCGGGAAACGCGGTGCGCCAGTCGACGGCTGTGCCGTGCACATGGGCCTCGGCGAGTGAGGTCAGGAAGCGCTTGACGCCTCCCTCGTCCCTGCGCAGCGATCCGAGGACCACAGCTCCGGCCGCCGGCTCCTGGGCCTCCTGCGTCCCATGGGTCTCCTGCGTCTCTTGCGTCTCCTGGATGGGCGCGGCCAGTACGGGATGCGGGCTGACCTCGATGAAGACACGGTGTCCGTCGGCCAGCAGCGCCCGCGTCGCCTCCTCCATCCGTACGGTCTGCCGGAGGTTGGTGTACCAGTAGTCGCCGTCGAACACGGCCTCCGCCACCCGGCCGCCCGTCACCGTCGAGTAGAACGGCACCCGAGGCGCCGCGGACCTGACCGGCGCGAGCACCCGCGCCAGTTCGTCGCGTACGGCCTCCACATGCGCGCCGTGCGAGGCGTAATCGACCGAGACCTTACGGGCGCGGACGTTCTGTTCCTCGCAGACGGCGAGCAGTTCGTCGAGCGCCGTCGCGTCGCCGGAGACGATCACCGAGGACGGGCCGTTGACAGCGGCGACGGAGAGCTGGGCGCCCCAGGGCTCCAGCAGAGCGGCGACCTTGCCGACGGGAGCGGCCACCGACATCATGCCGCCGAGACCGGACAGCCTGGGCAGGGCCTGGCTGCGCAGAGCGACGACGGCGGCGGCGTCCTCCAAGGTCAGGGCACCGGCCACATACGCGGCGGCGATCTCGCCCTGCGAGTGACCGACGACCGCCGCGGGCTCGACACCGTACGAGCGCCAGAGCGCGGACAGCGCCACCATCATCGAGAACAGCGCGGGCTGGACCACATCGACGCGTTCGAGCAGCGCCGGATCTCCCTCGCCGCCCAGCACATCGTGCAGCGACCAGTCGATGTACGGAGCGAGCGCGGCGGCGCAGGCGTCCACGGTCTCGCGGAACACCTCGGAGCCCGCGAGCAGTTCACGGCCCATGCCCCACCACTGCGAGCCCTGGCCCGGGAAGACGAAGACGGCGCCCGTCGAGCCTTCGCCGACGGAGCCGCGCACCGCACCGGGCGCGCTGCCGACCGTGACGACGGCATCCAGGGAGCGCAGAAGGTCGTCCCGGCTCGCGCCGAGGACCACGGCGCGGTGGTCGAAGACGGACCGGGTGGTCGTGAGCGACCAGCCCACGCGCGTCGGCGAGAGCGCGGGATCGGCCTCGACGCGGGCGAGCAGCCGTGCCGCCTGCTCGCGCAGCGCCGCCTCGGACTTGGCGGAGATCGGCCAGGGCACGACGGCGGACTCCTGCGTGGCGGCCTGTCCGGCCTCGTCCGTGGACTCCACCGGCACCGCCGCCTCGGCCGCCTCGGCCTCAGGTGCCTGTTCCAGGATCAGATGCGCGTTGGTGCCGCTGATCCCGAAGGACGACACACCGGCGCGCCGGGGACGGCCCGCGTCCGGCCACTCGGTCCGCTCGCGCAGCAGCTCCACCGCGCCCGCCGACCAGTCCACATGGGACGACGGAGTGTCCGAGTGGAGCGTCCTGGGCAGGACGCCCTCGCGCATGGCCATCACCATCTTGATCACACCGGCGACACCCGCGGCGGCCTGTGTGTGCCCGATGTTCGACTTGAGCGAGCCCAGCCACAGCGGACGCTCCGGATCACGGTCCTGACCGTATGTGGCGAGCAGCGCCTGCGCCTCGATCGGATCGCCCAGCTTCGTCCCCGTACCGTGCGCCTCCACCGCGTCCACCTCGGACGGCGACAGACCGGCGTTGGCGAGGGCCTGGCGGATCACCCGTTGCTGGGAGGGGCCGTTGGGCGCGGTGAGGCCGTTGGACGCGCCGTCCTGGTTGATCGCCGAGCCGCGTACGACGGCGAGGACACGGTGTCCGTTGCGTCGGGCGTCCGAGAGCCGCTCCAGCAGGACGACACCGACGCCCTCGGCCAGTGTCATCCCGTCGGCGGCCCCGGAGAACGGCTTGCAGCGGCCGTCGAGAGCGAGAGCGCGCTGTCGGCTGAAGCCCACGAAGGCGTGCGGTGTGGCCATCACGGCCGCGCCGCCGGCCAGCGCGAGCGAGCTCTCACCGCTGCGCAGGGACTGGCAGGCGAGATGCATCGCGACGAGCGAGGACGAGCACGCGGTGTCGACGGTGACGGCAGGTCCCTCGAAGCCGAAGAGATACGAGACCCGGCCGGACAGCACACTGGCCGCCGTACCGGTGACCATATGCACCTCGGAGCCCTCGGTCCCGTTCCGTACGCTCGACGAGTAGTCCTGGTCGCTGGCGCCGAAGAAGGTACCCGCCGCGCTGCCGCGGAGCGAGTCCAGTTCGATCCCGGCGCGCTCGAAGGCCTCCCACGAGGTCTCCAGCAGCAGCCGCTGCTGCGGATCCATGGAGACCGCCTCACGCGGCGAGATGCCGAAGAATCCCGGGTCGAACTCCGCGGCCTCGTGCAGGAATCCGCCCTGGAGGGAGTAGGTCCTGCCCTGCCGGTCGGGATCCGGATCGTAGAGTGCCGCCGCGTCCCAGCCACGGTCGGCGGGAAACCCGGAGATCACATCGGCGCCGTCGAGGGCGAGCCGCATCAGCTCCTCGGGCGAGCCCGCTCCGCCCGGGTAGCGGCAGCTCATACCGATGATGGCGATCGGATCGTCGTCGGTGCCGGTGCCGGCAGCAGCCGCAGCAGAGGAGCCGGCAGCCGTCGCCGTACGGTCGTCGCCGCCCAGTGCCGCCGACTTCACAAAGCCTGCCAGCGCAAGGGCGTTGGGATAGTCGAAGACCATGGTCGACGGCAGCCGCAGACCGGTGGCGGCCACGATGCGGTTTCGCAGGTCCACAGCCGTGACGGAGTCGAAGCCGATGTCGCGGAAGGCGCGCCGCTCGGGGAACGCCTCGGCCGAGGCATGACCGAGGACGGCCGCCGCTTCCGTACGGACCAGAGTGAGCAGCAGGCGTTCCTGCTCGGAGGCGGTCAGCTCGCGCAGCCGCGCGGTGAGATCACTCAACTCCGGCCGGATGCTCGCCTGTTGGTCGTCCACGGTGAGCAGGCATCCGACCTCCGGCACCTCGTCGAAGAGGTGCGTGGGACGGCCTGCGGTGAAGACGGGATAGTACGTGTCCCAGTCGATGTCCGTGAGGCCGATGACGGTCTCGTCGTCCTCCAGGACCGTACGCAGTCCGCTCAGCGCGAGCTTCGGGTCCAGATAGCGCAGACCGCTGCGGCGGATGTGGTGCGGGTCGGCCAGTTCGCGCTCGATGTCGTCGGGCCACTTGCCCCAGTGCACCGAGGTGGTACGCAGCCCGCGTGCCCGGCGCTCGACGGCGAGCGCGGCGAGATACGCGTTGCCCGCCACATAGGCCGCGTGATGACCGCTGCCCCACATCCCGGCGGTGGACGAGTAGAGGACGAAGTCGTCCAGTTCGTCATTGTCGAGCAGCTCGTCCAGATGGCGGGCCCCGGCGACCTTGGCGTGCACGACGTCGGAGAACGACTCCATCGTGGTCTCGTCCAGGGTGTACAGCTCGATGACGGCGGCGGTGTGGATGACGGTGCGTACCGTACGCCCCTCGGCCTTGAGCCCTGCCAGAAGCGAGGCCACCGCCTCCCGGTCCGTCATGTCGCAGGCGACCGCGACGGCCTCGGTGCCCGACTCGGCGAGTTCGGCGACGAGTTCGGCCGCGCCCGGAGCGGCCATGCCCCGACGGCTGGCGAGCACCACATGTCCGGCGCCTCGGTCCGCCAGCCAGCGCGCGAGATCGGGTGCGAGTGTTCCGGAACCGCCGGTGATCAGTGTGGTGCCACGTGGTGTCCAGCTACGGGACGGGCCCGGCCCACCGGAGCCGGCGCGGACGATACGGCGGGCGAACACACCGGAGGCACGGATGGCGAGCTGGTCCTCCTCACGGGCAGCGCCGGCCAGGACCGATACCAGCCGCCCGGCGGCCCGCTGGTCCAGAGCGCCGGGCAGATCGATGACACCGCCCCAGCGCCGGGGATGCTCCAGGGCCGTCGTCCAGCCCACGCCCGCCACCTGCGCCTGGACGGGCGAGACGAGCGCGTCGGAGCGCCCGGTGGAGACAGCGCCACGGGTCAGGAACCACAGCGGCGCGTTCACTGAGGCATCGCCCAGCGCCTGGACGAGGGAGACCGTCAGAGCCAGTCCGAGCGCCAGACCGGGATAGCGCTCGCCCGGCTCCTCCGCTTCGGCGAGCACCGACACGATGCCGCTGATCCCGTCGAGACCGGCCAGCCGTCCGGCGAGGACCGTACGGTCCACACACGACTCGTCCAGTACGAGCCGTCGTACCTCGGCGCCATGGCCGCTCAGGGCGCCGATGATCCCGCTGTCGTCGACGCCCTCGGTGGAGACCACCAGCCAGGAGCCCGACAGCGGCGACGCCGGTACCGTCGGCACAGCGCCCAGCGGTGACCAGGAGACCCGGTAGCGCCAGGAGTCGACGGCCGAGCGGTCCCGGCGCGATCTGCGCCAGGACGAGAGCGCGGGCAGCACCGCCGCCACCGAACCCTCGTCCGTGCCCAGAGCGGACGTCAGCGCGGAGAGATCCTCCTGCTCGACCGCCGCCCAGAACTCCGCGTCCAGCGGATCGGGCGCTACGGCCTCGTCGGGAGCGGCGGGAATGTTCCAGAAGCGGTCGCGCTGGAAGGCGTACGTGGGCAGATCCACCCGTCGGGCACCGGTGTCCGCGAACACCCGGGCCCAGTCGACCTCCACACCTCGTACGAAGATCTCGGCGGCGGAGAGCAGGAACCGCGACAGACCGCCGCGATCGCGCCTCAAGGTGCCTGTGACGACGGCGGGCTCACCGTACTCCTCGGTCATGTCCTGCATGGCCATGGCCAGTACGGGATGCGAGCTGACCTCCACGAACGCGCGATGCTCGGTCGCGAGCAGTTCGGCGACGGCGTCCGCGAAGAGCACGCGCTGCCGCAGATTGCGGAACCAGTACTCCGCCCCCATCTCACCAGTG
>NZ_FMDK01000354.1 GCF_900091995.1 Streptomyces sp. MnatMP-M17 | reverse complement strand
ACACTCCCGCCACCCCGGCGAAAGACCAGGTCAGACAGCGAAATCCTGCTGGAGTACTAGCACAGGGCCCGGCGTCCTCCGCACAGAACGGCGCTGCCCCGCCCTCCGGTCGGTCGAGGAGAGCGGGGCAGCAGCGTGTCTACGGACAGCCGGTCAGCAGCCGCCGCAGTTGTAGTACGTGACGTCCCAGTGGTTGCCCTCGTCCGCGTAGAGGTTGCCGGCGCCGGACTGCCACTGCGGATAGCCGTCACCGCGCGGGCCGATGTAGGTGAAGTTGTTCTTGATGTAGTTGGTGAGGCAGGTGCCCTTGGCGAAGTCGAGCTTGTAGCCGTTCCAGTGCGAGTACGTGCCGCTCGCGTGGCCCGTCTCCGTACCGCCCGTGATGTTCAGGGCGCAGCCGCTGGCGCTCTTCAGCGTCTGCGCGCCCTGGGCCGACATCAGGTTGAGCTGCTCGAACGACGTACAGGTCGGGTTGTTGCGGTTGGAACAGCCGCCGGACGAGGACCAGGTGATGCCGCGTGAGCTGAACATCGAGGTCGCCGTGGCGTGGGTGATCTTCGTGGCCGCCTGGGCGTCGCTGGCCGAGCTGAGGACGCCGAAACCGGGCGCGAAGAGCGCGCCGAGGACCAGGGCGAGCGCGGTGAGTACCGAGCGGAGCTTCATGGGGGGATTGCCTCCTGCTGAGGGCCGTTGGGGTCGATGGGGCAGCGGTGCAGGTGGTAGCAGAGGAGATGGTGCCCGATATCTACGCGCGTCGCCAGGGTGCGGTGAACTCGATCGAGTGACATTGTTGAAGCTTGAACGAGATAGGTCTAAGGTGGCGGCGATTGAAGGTTTGAAACAAGTCAGTCGTATCTCAGGAGGAACCATGGCCCTCTTCGGCCGCAAGAACGACAGCGCCACCACCCCCACCGTCGAGGCCGACCCGGCCCTGGCCGCGCTGACCGGCGAATACACCATCGACCCGGCGCACAGCACCATCGGCTTCACCGTCCGCCACGCGATGGTCACCAATGTCCGCGGCTCGTTCACCGAGCACGAGGGCACGCTGAACCTGGACGGCTCGAACCCGGCGGCCTCCACGGCCACCATCGATGTCTCGATCGCCAGCGTCGACACCGGGATGCCCGACCGCGACGGCCACCTCCGCAGCGCCGACTTCTTCGACGCGGAGACCTTCCCGAAGATGTCGTTCCGCTCCACCTCGGCCGAGCAGATCGACGCCGAGACCTACCGTGTCACCGGCGATCTGACCATCAAGGACGTCACCCGGCCGCTCACCATCGACCTGGAGTTCCACGGCTCCGCCACCGATGTGTACGGCAACGAGCGGGTCGGCTTCGAGGGCAGCGCCTCGATCCTGCGCTCCGAGTGGGGCCTGACCTGGAACGCGGCGCTGGAGACCGGCGGTGTGATGGTCAGCGACAAGGTCAAGCTGAACTTCGACATCTCCGCGATCAAGAAGGCCCCCGAGGCCGCCTGAGGCCCGCGTGGGCTGCACGGGAAGACCGGCGACCGGCGGAGGCGCGCTTCAAGCCCGTGAGGCATCAGGTCCGTAAGGGCTTGGGCCCCGGGTCAGAAGCCGCCTCCGCCGTCGAATCCTCCCCCACCGCCGAAGTCCCCGCCACCGCCGAATCCTCCGCCGCCGAAGTCGCCCGGGTCGTAGTCGGTGCCCGAATAGTCGCCACCGCCGTAACCGGAGTGGTCGTCACCGCCGAAGTCGGCCGCGTAGGCGGGCGTCGCCATCACCGAGCCGAGCATCGTGCCCACCAGCAGTCCCGGCAGCAGTCCGCCGCCGAAGTAGCCGCCGGCCCACGGCCCGTACGCGGGCCCGGCCTCCCAGTAGGGACGAGGGCCGTTCGCGGTCTGCACCGTACGGCTCATCGGATCGTCGCCGTCGGCCAGCCGCGCCGCGTCGGCGGCGCAGACCGGCACGGTCCGCCGTACACCGGCGGGCGGAGCCCACTCCGCGTCGGCCGTCGAAGGACCGTGGCGCGGATCGAAGAAGCACGGTGAACGGCGCTCGGGCAGCGGTGCGCCCTTTCTGCGCGCGTCCAGCACCGCCAGTGAGAACCGGCCGTCCTCCAGCGCCTGTGTCACTCCGCGTACGTCGTCGGGCCGCTCGGCCGAGCCCATCAGGGACTTGGCCTTCTCGTACGCGTCGAGGGAGCGCTCGTACTCCGCGCGCATCGCGTCGTCGGCGCCCGCCTCCGCGGGATGGAAGTCGAGCCGGTCCAGCTCCTCGCCGAACGCGGTGATGTCCTCGTCCACGACGACACGCAGCTTGTCCAGCGCCTCGCGCTCCCGCTCGATCCGCCTGCCGCGCTTGCGCCGCGCCACGGCGTACGCGCCCGCGCCGCCCGCCGCGAGCACCGAGCCGAGCACGATCAGCCCGGTGGTCGAGCCGCCGGAACCGTCCGAGCCCATGGTGTCCCAGGACGCCGGGGCCTGGCCGCGGATCTGCGGGAGCGCCTGGTCGACGAAGTTGTTGAGCTCGGTCGACGCGTCCACCGGGCCGCCCGCCTTGACCGCGTCGGTCAGATTGCGGACCGCCTGCTGGGAGAGCACGGCGGAGTCGGCGCCCGCGTCGAAGCGGTCACCGAGCCGGATGGCGTACAGACCGGTGATCCCGGTCTCGGCCCGTACCGTGTTCAGCACGGAGGCGGCCGGGAACTGCGCCGTATCGGGCAGGACCGCCACGAAGAGCGGCTTGTCCGCGTCCTTGATCTTCTTCGCCAGGGCCTCGGCCTCGGACGTCGAGAGCCGGCTCGCGGCCCCGGGATCCACATACACGGGCCCGTTCTTGAGAGCCTCGGCCACGGTCCCTGGACCGGTGGCGGCCTCCGCGGCGGGCGCCATCCCCAGGACGGCGGCCGAGCCGGCGAGCAGCAGCCCGGAGAGTGCGGAATACAGCCTCGTCCTCATACATTGACGCTACCCGAAATGCGCCAAGATGGGGCAGGGATGAGCAAAAGCGAAAGCCGGGCGACAGACACGGAAGAAAGCCCGGCGACAGACGCGGAAAAAGACAGACGCGGAAAGACAGGTGCGGAAAGGGTGAGGCACCCGGACCTGTCGCGGCCCGGGTGCCTCACCCATGGGGTCCTTCGGTTCCCTCGCTGATCAGGCCGCCTTGTACGCCGCCGTCAGCTTGTCCACCGCGCCGGTCAGATCACCGGTGAGCAGCAGATGGTCCGCGTCCGCGAAGGGCTTCGCCGAGGCGGGAGTGATGTGCTCGCCGATCTTCTGCTGGACGAGCAGCCTGGCCTGGCCGACCAGCTCCCTGCCCTGCGCCGACTTGCCGAGCCCGGCCTTCTCCAGCACCTGGGCCGCGACACCGAGGGCGGCGAGAGTCAACTGCCCGCCGCCGGGCGGCGCCTTGAGCGTCGTCAGGCCCCAGCCGTACGGGAACTGCGGATCGTAGACCGCGTCACCGACATTGATCGGCAGTGACTCGACCGACTTGGGCCAGGTCAGCGGAAGCTGACCGGTGAACGCCTTCCTGCCGTAGAGGACATCGGCCACACCGTCGCCCTCGCTGCCCGGCAGCCAGGACGCCACCAGCGCGTCGATGTCACCGAGCTGGTCGCCGATGAGCTGCGGCCGGCCGGAGACGATCAGTACGGCGCACTTCATGGCGGCGCAGACCGTGTCCACCGCCTGCCTGTCCTCGTCGGACAGATTCAGATCATGGCCGTTGCCGACATCGCCCTGACCCTCGGCGTACGGCTTCTCGCCGACGACGACCACTCCGACGTCATGGCCCGCCGTCGGCGCGGTGGCGTCCTTGGAGTAGGTGAGGGAGGCGTTCGGAGCCGCCTTGCGCATGCCTTCCAGAATGGTCGTCCCGGTGGTGGTGCGCCCGGAGCCGCCCTGCCAGGTGATGGTCCAGCCGCCCATCTGGTTGCCCAGATCATCGGCGTTGGAGCCGGCCACATACACCTTCTGCGACGGCTTGAGCGGCAGGACCGCGCCCTTGTTCTTCAGCAGCACCTGCGACTCGGCCGCCGCCTCACGGGCCACCGCCCGGTGCGCGGGCGAGCCGATCTTCGGCTGGTTGGTGGTGTCCGCGTACGGCTTCTCGAACAGGCCGAGCCTGAACTTCTGCTCCAGGATGCGGGATACGGCGTCGTCGATCCGCGCCTGGCTGATCCGGCCGGCCGTGACCTCGGCCTGAAGCGTCCGGGTGAAGTCCTTGTATGCCGTCGGGACCATGATCATGTCGAGTCCGGCGTTGATGGAGGTACGGACGTCGCTCGCGTAGTCGCCCGGGATCTGGTCGATCGCCTGCCAGTCGCTGATGACGAAGCCCTTGAAGCCCATCCGGTCCTTCAGCACACCGTTGATCATGGCGCCGTCGGCGTGCATCTTCACCGCGGGCCGATTCTCGTCGGTGATCTCCAGCGAGGAGTACGAGGGCATGACCGTGCCCACGCCTCGCTTCACGGCGTCCTTGTAGGGCGCGAGATGGATGGCCTCCAGCTCCTTGCGGGTGACCTTGGTGACCCCCTGGTCGATGGTGTACGAGCCGGTCGTGGACGAGCCGTACTCGGTGCCGCCGTCACCGACGAAGTGCTTGGCCGTCGCCAGCACCTTGTCGTTGCGGTCCAGACCGCTGCCGTCCGCCGGGCCCTGGAGACCGTTGACCACGGTGTCCATGGCGATGACCAGCGCGGGATCCTCACCGAAGGACTCGTACGTACGGCCCCAGCGCTCGTCCCTGGCGACACAGACGCAGGGCGCGAAGTCCCACGGGACGCCCGTGGCCCGTACCTCGTTCGCCGTCACCGCGCCGGTCCGCTCCGCCAGCGCCGGATCACGGGTCGCGCCGATACCGATGTTGTGCGGCATGATCGTCGCGCCGACGACATTGTTGTGGCCGTGCACCGCGTCCACGCCGTAGATCAGCGGGATCTGGAAGCGGGTCGCCTGCGCCCTGAGCTGGAAGGCGTCGACCATCTTCGCCCAGGCCTGCGGGGTGTTGGGCGTCGGTACGGATCCGCCGCCGGAGAGCAGCGAGCCGAGATCGTAGGCGGCGATGTCGCCCTGGGCCGTGAGCGCGTTGCGCTCGGCCTGTGTCATCTGGCCGGCCTTCTCCGCGAGGGAGAGCCGGGAGACAAGGTCGGCCACCCGCTTCTTCACCGGCAGCTTCGCGTCGAGATACGGCAGACCGTGCGCGTCGATCACGATCTGCGGGTTCTCGGCCGGGGCCTTGGCGCCGGTGACGGTGAGCTTGAACGGTACGGTCTCGGCGCTCTCGGCGGCCTTGTCCTTGAGCGTGGCGACCTCGACGGTCCGTGAGGTGCCCGAGGCGCTGCCGGCCGGGAAGGTGACCGAGCCGGAGACGGCCGTGTAGTCCTTGCCCGCCTCCGCGGTACCGCCCTCGGTGGTGCCGCCCTCGGTCGTGTAATCGACCGTCACGGGCTGCTCGATCGGGCCGGAACCGGTCGTCGCGACCGAGATCCGCACCTTGGCCGTGGCGCCCTCGGCGACGGGATATACGGCCGCGTCGGTGATGACGCTCGCCGTCAGACTCGGGTCGGCCTTGCCGTACAGCTCCACTCCGTCCAGGGCGAAGCGGCCCGGCGCGCCCGTCGGCAGCGTGAGGGCATAGCCCCACATCTCCGTCAGACCGAGAACCTGGTCGATTCCGCCGACCGGCTGATAGTCGGTGCGGTACTGGAAGTCGGCGAACGGTATCTCGACCTGGTGCCAGCCCTCCCAGTCGTCGGTGAAGGACGTCGTCCACAGCTCGGAGGCCTCGCCGTTGGCGCCGCCGTCCTTGATCTCGAAGTTGATCCTCTTGCCGGAACCGGGCGGCAGAGGAGCGGTGTTCTGGCCGTACCACCAGAAGCGGATGCCACGGTGGGCCGACCAGTCGTGCGACGGCTCGTCGAAGGCGAAGTCATGGCTGAAGCCGCCGTATCCGCTGATGTCGTAGCTGCCTTCGAGGACCTGGGCGCCCTCGGGCGCGTCGGCGCGCTCCACCAGGCTCAGGGCCGGCGGATCATCGGCGTCGCCGCCCCAGGTGAAGATGCCCTCCTCGGGCGGTCCCGCGAACGGGACCTCGCCCTCGAAGCGGTCCACGGCCACCGGGGCCGGTTCGTCCGCGGCGGCGGAGGGACCGGCTCCCGCCAGGGGCAGCAGCCCCGCCAGGACGGCGGCGGCGAGAAGCGCCGCCGTCCTGGTGCCCGGCCGCGGCCTGACACGTATGCCTCGCATCGTGCTCGTTGCTCCTTGTGTCGCTGGTGTCCCCGGCGGCTCTGCCGCCGCCGGGGACGCTGACGCCGTTACTTGTGCTCGGCGTTGCCCTTGGTTCTGCTACTTCTGCTCGACCCGGACCCAGTCGATCTCGGCCTTGATGCCGCCCTGGGCTATCCGGTTGACGCTCGACTGCGGCAGGCCCCAGTACGGCTGGGTGACCTTGTTCCAGCCCGCCGGATAGGCCCCGCCGAGCGCGAGGTTGAGAATCACGTACTGGTTGTGGTCGAAGACCCACTTGCCCCGTGTGGACTCCAGCTTCTGGCGGGACGTCTCCTGCACCACCCGGTCGTCGACGGTGAAGCGCATGCCCTCCGGCTGCCACTCCACCGCGTAGGTGTGCCACTCGTCGGCACGCCCGCCGTTCGGGAAGGTCTGAGTCTTACCGATATTGCCGTCGGCCGAGTAGCCGGGACCGTGCAGCGCGGTGCTGGTCCAGTCTCCGTAGCCGATGTTCTCCATGATGTCCGTCTCACCCGAGCCCGGCCACGAGACGGCCGGGTTGTCGACATCGCTGCCCAGCAGCCAGAAGGCCGGCCAGAAGCCGTCGCCGACCGGCAGCCTCATCCGGCCGCTGACCTTGCCGTAGGTGAAGTCGAACTTGGTGTTGGTGTCGATACGGCCGGAGGTGAAGTCGTACGTTCCGCCGCCGGGCACGGTGGTGCAGCCCTTGCAGTACTTCGACTCCAGGACCAGGCTGCCGTTCTCGGTCCGGATGTTGTTCGGCGAGTCGACATACGCCTGGGCCTCTCCGTTGACCGAGCCCATCTCCGTGCCGGTACGGACCACTCGCCACTTGCTGCGGTCCAGTCCCGAACCGGTGAAGTCGTCGAAGAAGGTCGTACGGTAGGCCGCACCGGAGTTCTTGGGCAGCGCCGGATAGGCCGCCGCCGCGCTGCCGCCGGTGCCCCAGACCTGGAACTCGTACAGCGAGTAGCCGAACTGGGCGGTCGAGGGCGCCGGGTTGTAGAAGGAGCGGCGCTCCTTGCCCAGCATCCGGATGTAGCGCGCGGTGGCCGGTGTGGCGAGAGTGACGGTGTCGCGCCGGCCCGCGGCCTCGCCCGGCGGCTTGACATCGGCGCGGCGGGCGGCGACCTCGGCGGCGGAGGGCCGGTACACCGTGCGCCAGGTGCGGTTGTCGTCGGAGACCTGGAGTTCGTAGTCGACGGCGTAGGCCGCCTCCCAGTACAGATCGACCGCCTCGATCCGGGACGGTGTGCCCAGATCGACTCCGACCCAGCGGTCCGCGTTCCAGTCGCTGGCCCAGCGGGTCTGGTCGCCCTTGAGGTCGGCGGGCCAGCCGCCGTCGGTCACATAGGCGGGAGAGTTCCCGGCGTGCTGGTAGAGATTGCCGTACGCCGGATGGTTGAGGGCGAGATTGGTCCGGGTGGTGGAGGCGGGCGCGGGCTCGCCTCCGTACACCTGGAAGGAGAAGAGGGAGTAGCCCCAGGCGGTCGCCCGCTGCACACCGCGCATCCGGACATAGCGCGCGGTGACTTCCTGCGGATAGGTGTGCGCGGTGACGGTGCCGCCGGTGCCTTCGGTCTCGGTGTAGAAGCTCGTCCAGTTGGTGCCGTCCGTGGAGGCTTCCAGGACGTACTGCCTGCCGTAGGCGGCCTCCCATTCGAGCTTGACCTGGTTGACCCGGATGACGCTGCCCAGGTCGATCCTGATCCAGGCGTTGTCCGTGAAGTCGCTCGCCCAGCGGGTGGCGCCGTTGCCGTCGACGGCTCCGGAGGGCAGGGTGTCCGGGTTCTCGCTGCCGGACGCGGTGACGGAAGCGGGATTGGCGGCATAGGCAGCCGCCGCCCGGTCGGTGTTCCAGGCCGCCGCCACGGCCGCGGCCCGCGCGGGCGCCCGGTCGGTCTGCTGAGGTACGGGCGCGCTGAACGCGAGCGGGGCCGACAGCGCCAGAAGCGCCGCGGTGGCGGCCACCAGGGTCGTACGTGAGGGCATCGGTGCCTCCTGTGGGGGGAGTGCGGGTGTGTGGAGCGATGTCCGTACGGGGTGGCGCTGTCCTTGAGAGTCCTGACTGGGTGTCGTGCCGTGCCGTGCCGTGTCAAGCCATGGCGTGGCGTGGCGTTCGTGGCGTTCGTTCTACGGGGCCGGCTACGGAGCCGACTTCCGCACGATCAGTTCGGTGGGCAGCACGACCGGTTCGTCCGGCGCGGACGCGCCGCCCAGATGTCCGAGCAGCATCGTCGCCGCCGTCTCGCCCATCTCGCGCGCAGGCTGGTGGACGGTGGTCAGCGGCGGCTCGGTGTGCCGGGCCATCGGGATGTTGTCGAAGCCGACCACCGCGATGTCGTCGGGCACGCTCCGCCCGGCGGCCCGCAGGGCCCGCATCGCGCCGGCCGCGCTGATGTCGTTGTGCGCGAAGACGGCGTCGAAGGCGACCTCACCGGCGAGGAGTTTCTCCACCGCGAGCCGTCCCGACAGCTCGGTGAAGTCGCCCACCACGACCAGATCGGTCGGCAGCACCTCACGGAAGCCGCTGAGCCGGTCGCGTACACAGCCGAAGTGCGAGGGCCCGGTGATGACCAGAGGCCTGCGGCGTCCGTCGGCCAGCAGATGGCGGGCCGCGGACGCGCCTCCCTCGCGATTGGTGGTCACGACGGAGGGAAAGTCCTCGGGATGGCTGCCGCGGTCGTCTATCAGCACGACGGGCAGGCCCTTGTGGTGCAGTCCGATGATGGTGTCGAGCGTGTTCTCGGGCTCGACCACGAGCAGTCCGTCGAAGGCGCGGGCCGAGACCTGTGTGGTGAAGTGCTCCACCGACTCGGCGCCGCGGTTGCAGGTGAAGAGCAGCAGACCGTAGCCGGCGGCCTCGATGGTGTCGACAACTCCCTGGAGGACCTCGCCCATCCACGGCCAGGTCAGCGAGGGCACCAGCATGCCGACCGTACGGCTGCTGCCGCGGGCCAGTCCGACGGCGCCCGAACTGGGCACATAGCCGAGCTGGGCGATCACGGCCCGAACGCGGGCCGCCGTACTGCGGTCGACTTCACCTTTGGTGTTGATCACCCGGGACACGGTCGTCTTGCTGACGCCTGCCTGGCGGGCGACGTCCGCGATCGTGACACGCATCGGTGCCTCCGCTTCGAGGTGTGGAACCGGTACCGCAACCGCTTCCGGAACCGGTACCGGCGTTGGGCGGTGAGTTAACCGGCACGCAACACAGTCGTCAATACTTCACGTCGAGATTGGTCCGAACCTCTGTTACGTGCCAGGCCGGCAGCAGGTCAGAGGCGTAATGCGTTCAGTTCATGAACACGTTGAACGCGCCGTCTCTTGACGGGAGTTCGTAACAGCAGTTCACTCACGCCGCAGGGAGCGGCAGGGCGACAAGGCACTGCCGCACCCGAACCCCCCACCCTCTGCCGAGAAGGGCAGCAGTTCTATGTCGAGATCGACCGGTACCGGGCGTCGGCTGACGAGGGTTCTCCTCGCCGGCGCCCTCGCCACCGCCGGGCTCACCGGCCTCTCCGCGGGTACGGCCCAGGCCGCGGGCGAACAGGTCAACATCTGGCTGACGACGACGGACGACGCGGGCGGACGCCATGTCACCCGCGGTCTCCAGCAGCAGACTCCCGTCACCTTCCAGCCGGGCAACGGCGGCAGCGGGACGAACATCACCGTTGACGAGGGCACCCGCTATCAGACCTTCACCGGCGGCGGCGCCTCCTTCACGGACACCGCGGCCTGGCTGATGAAAGGCAGCGGAGCGCTCTCCCAGGCGACGCGTGACGACACGATGAGGAAGCTGTTCTCGCCGACCGAGGGCATCGGACTCTCCTTCATCCGTAACCCGATGGGCGGTTCCGACCTCGCCCGGTTCGGCTACACGTACAACGATCTGCCGGCAGGTCAGACCGACCCGACGCTCTCCCGGTTCTCCATCGCGCACGACCTCGCCGATGTGCTGCCGCTGACCAAGCAGGCCAAGCAGCTCAATCCGGCCCTGTCGACCATGGCCTCGCCATGGACGGCGCCGGCCTGGATGAAGGACAGCGGCCAGCTCAACGGCGGCTGGCTGAAGGCGGAGAACTACGGCACCTACGCCGACTACTTCGTCAAGTATCTCCAGGCCTACCGCGACCAGGGCATACCGGTCGACTATGTCTCGGCGCAGAACGAGCCCACCTGCTGCGGCGGTTATCCGTCGATGAGCTGGAACGGCTCGGGTCTGGCGTTCTTCACCAAGAGCAACCTGCTGCCGAAGCTCCAGGGCGCCGGTCTGTCCACCAAGGTCCTGGCGCACGACTGGAACTGGGACACCTACGACGCGTACGCGGCCGAGACCGTGAACGACGCGGCCGTACGCAACCATCCCAACTTCGGCGGCGTCGCCTGGCACGGCTACGGCGGGAACATCCAGAAGCAGACGGATGTCCACAACCAGTATCCGCAGATGAACGCCTTCCAGACCGAGCACTCCGGCGGCACCTGGATCGCCAATCAGCAGCGCGAGGACATGGCGAACATCATCGACTACACCCGTCACTGGGCGAAGTCGGTGACCAAGTGGTCGCTGGCGGTGGACCAGAACCGCGGTCCGCACAACGGCGGCTGCGGCACCTGCGACGGGCTGATCACCGTTCACAACGGTGACGCGCGCCATGGCCAGGTCGACTACACCATCGAGTACTACACGATGGGTCATCTCACCAAGTTCGTGAAGCCGGGCGCGGAGCGCATCGCCTCCACCGCCAGCACCACGGTCTCCAATGTGGCCTGGCGCAATCCGGACGGCTCCAAGGCGCTGATCGCCTACAACGACGGCTCCGGCGCGCAGCAGGTACGGGTCAACTGGGGCGGGCAGAACTTCAGTTACTCCCTGCCCGGCAAGACCTCGGCCACCTTCACCTGGGCGGGCGCGCCGTCCGGCGGCGGCTCGGACCGGACCGGCACCCTGGTCGGCCTCGGCGGCAAGTGCCTGGACGTGGCGGGCGGCGGCAACGCCAACGGCACGGCCGTGCAGCTCTACGACTGCAACGGCTCGACGGCCCAGCGCTGGACGCTCAAGGCGGACGGCTCCGTACAGGCGCTCGGCAAGTGCCTGGATGTCGCGGCGGCGTCGACGGCCAACGGCGCGAAGGTCCAGCTCTACGACTGCAACGGGTCCGGGGCCCAGCAGTGGAGATACGAGTCGGGCTCGGCCGATCTGGTGAACGTCCCGGCCGACAAGTGCCTCGATGTGACGGGCAATTCCTCTGCGAACGGCACCGGCACCCAGATCTGGACCTGCACCGGAGCCGCCAATCAGAAGTGGCGGCTCCAGGGCTGAGTCCGGAGCTGAGGCCGAGGCCCGTTGCCGACGTCCGCTGAGCAGGGCCGGTGTCGAACCGAGGGAGTGCTACTCCGCCGGTTCGACGCCGGCCCTCAGCAGGCCATAGGTGTACGCGTCCTCCAGCGCCTGCCAGGAGGCCGCGATCACATTCTCGGCGACACCCACCGTGGCCCAGTCGCCGGTGCCGTCCGAGGTGGTGATCAGTACGCGCGTGGTGGACTCCGTACCGTGCCGGCCCTCCAGGATGCGGACCTTGTAGTCCACCAGCTCCAGCTTGGCGAGCTGCGGATAGATCTGCTCCAGACCGACCCGCATCGCCCGGTCCAGCGCGTTGACCGGCCCGTTTCCCTCCGCGGTGGCGACGATCCGCTCTCCCTTGGCCCACAGCTTCACGGTGGCCTCGTTGGCGTGCGTACCGTCGGGCCGGTCCTCCACGATCGCGCGCCAGGACTCCGTACGGAAGTAGCTGCGCGGCCTGCCCTCCGCCTCCTCGCGCAGCAGCAGCTCGAAGGAGGCGTCGGCGGCCTCGTACGTATAGCCCTTCAGCTCACGCTCCTTGACCCGGCCGACGACACGGCCGACCAGATCGCGGTCGCCGCTCAGATCGATGCCGAGCTCCTTGCCCTTGAGCTCGATGGAGGCGCGCCCGGCCATGTCGGACACGAGCATCCGCATGGAATTGCCGACCAGCTCGGGCGCGATGTGCTGGTACAGATCCGGATCGACCTTGATCGCGGAGGCGTGCAGTCCGGCCTTGTGGGCGAAGGCGGAGACGCCGACATACGGCTGATGGGTGGAGGGCGCGAGATTGACGACCTCGGCGATGGCGTGCGAGATCCGGGTCATCTCGGCGAGCGCGCCCGCGGGCAGCACCCGCTTGTCGTACTTCAGCTCCAGCGCGGCGACGACCGGGAAGAGATTGGCGTTCCCGACGCGCTCGCCGTATCCGTTGGCCGTGCACTGCACATGGGTGGCGCCCGCGTCGACGGCGGCGAGCGTGTTGGCGACGGCGCAGCCCGTGTCGTCCTGGGCGTGGATGCCGAGCCGGGCTCCGGTGTCGGCCAGCACGGTGGAGACGACGGCCTGGATCTGCGCGGGCAGCATTCCGCCATTGGTGTCACAGAGGATGACCACATCGGCGCCGGCCTCGGCCGCGGCCCGTACGACGGCCTTGGCGTACTCCGGGTTGGCGCGATAGCCGTCGAAGAAGTGCTCGCAGTCGACAAAGACACGGCGGCCCTGCTCCCGCAGATGGGAGACGGTGTCGCGGATCATCTCGATGTTCTCGTCGAGAGTGGTGCGCAGAGCCAGTTCGACATGGCGGTCATGCGATTTGGCGACCAGCGTGACCACCGGCGCGCCGGACTCGATCAGCGCTCTGACCTGCGGGTCCTCCGACGCCTTGGCTCCGGGCCGCCGCGTGGAGCCGAAGGCGACGAGCTGGGCGTGCCGGAACTCGATCTCCTGCCGGGCACGGGCGAAGAACTCGGTGTCGCGCGGGTTGGCACCGGGCCAGCCGCCCTCGATGAAGCCCACGCCGAACTCGTCCAGGTACCGGGCGATGGCCAGCTTGTCGGCGACGGTCAGATTGATGCCTTCACGCTGCGCGCCGTCGCGCAGCGTGGTGTCGAAGACATGGAAACTGTCGTCGCTCTCCGTGGACTCTGTGGTCATGGTGGGTTGCTCCTGTCGAGTGGATGGTCTGGCTCCACTTGCCCCCATCGTCGCGCGCCGTCCGCCTTCCGCCGGGGTGGGGCCGGAAAACGAAAAAACCTCTCGCGGGTGCGAGAGGTCTGCGCGCGGGTCTGAGGCACGATGGCCGCGCCGTACATGGTGGTACGAGGCGATCACTGCGGACCGGCGCGCTTGCTGCCGATAATCATGGCGAGCGAGAGCACGAGCCGATTTTCGCATGTCGCGCGCGGCTGGGCAGAACTGTCTCACCATACGGGCGCGCCCGGCTCAGCCGCTGGTCACGGCGGTACGGAACCGCCGGCCCGCCCTGGTGAAGGGCGTGCCGACGGTATGTCACAGGGACAGCGTCGAAGACAGAAGCGGAGTCGGAGCCGGGGTCAGGACCGGCCCAGCTCGTGCATCCAGCCATGGGCGTCGGGAGCCACGCCTCGCTGGATGTCCAGCAGAGCCGTACGCAGCTCCATGGTGACCTTGCCCGGCTCACCGCCCGACTGGGTCCACTCACCGGCCGCCGACTTGACCGCGCCGACCGGAGTGATCACCGCGGCCGTACCGCAGGCGAAGACCTCGGTGAGGCTGCCGTTCTCGGTGTCGCGGCGCCACTGCTCCTTGGAGATCCGGCCCTCCTCCGCGGTGTAGCCGAGGTCGCGCGCCACTGCGAGCAGTGAGTCACGGGTGATGCCCGCGAGCAGCGAGCCGGTCAGCTCGGGCGTGACGATGCGGTCGCCGTACACGAAGTACAGATTCATCCCGCCCAGCTCCTCGACCCAGCGGTGCTCCAGCGCGTCCAGATAGACGACCTGCTCGCAGCCCTTCTCCGCCGCCTCGGCCTGGGCGAGAAGGGACGCCGCGTAGTTGCCGCCGGTCTTGGCGAAGCCGATGCCGCCGGGCACCGCGCGGACATAGTTCTCCGAGAGCCAGACGGAGACGGGCCGCACACCGCCGGGGAAGTACGCGCCGGCCGGGGACGCGATGACCAGGAACAGATACTCGTTCGCCGGCCGCACACCGAGACCGACCTCGGTCGCGATCATGAACGGACGCAGATAGAGGGACTCCTCGCCGCCGTGCGCGGGCACCCATGCCTTGTCCTGCTCGACCAGCGCGTCGCACGCGGCGATGAAGGTCTCGACGGGCAGCTCGGGCATCGCGAGCCGGCGGGCGGAGAGCCGGAAGCGGTTCGCGTTGGCCTCGGGCCGGAAGGTGGCGACCGTACCGTCGGGGCGGCGGTAGGCCTTGAGGCCCTCGAAGATCTCCTGCGCGTAGTGCAGCGTCATGGTGGCCGGGTCGATCGAGAGCGGCGCGTACGGGACGAGCGCCGCGTCGTGCCAGCCCCGTCCCTCCGTCCACTTGATCGTCACCATGTGATCGGTGAAGTGGCGGCCGAAACCCGGGTTGGCCAGAATCGCCTCGCGCTCCGCGTCGGAAAGCGGATGCGCGGAGGGCTTGAGCTCGATCGTGGGCGTGGTCATGAATACTCTCGTCCTTCACCGGTTGTGTATGACGGACCGCGCTCACGCCGCTACTGCTACTAGGACGTCCGAGCATTCCCGCATGCCGCGGCCCACGCAGATTATCGCGTGAACGGGTAGCGGAGGAAACGGGTGAATGCGGCCCAATGCCTGCCCAAGGGCCGCCTGAGGGCTGCTCTTGGGCCGAGGGGGTGCCGGGCGGGTGGTGCCCGGTGGCCGCACACAGCACAGCACAGCCGCCGGGTTCCGAGGACCCGGCGGCTGTGAGAAGTCGACGGGTCAGCTCGCTACTCGTACGGCGAGCGCGTCACCGATCTCGTCGGTCGTACGCGCGGGAGCCGTCGTGTCGCGCTCGGCGAGATCGGCCGCGACGGCCTCCTCGATCCGTACGGCCTCGGCGTCGAAGCCGAGATGACGCAGCAGCAGCGCGACGGAGAGGACCGTGGCCGTGGGATCGGCCTTGCCCTGACCCGCGATGTCCGGCGCCGAGCCGTGGACCGGCTCGAACATGGACGGGAACGTACGGTCCGGATTGATGTTCGCGGACGCGGCCAGGCCGATACCGCCGGTCACGGCGGCGGCCAGGTCGGTGAGGATGTCACCGAAGAGGTTGTCGGTGACGATCACGTCAAAGCGCTCCGGCTGGGTGACGAAGAAGATCGTCGCGGCGTCGACATGCAGATAGTCGGTGGTGACCTCGGGATACTCACGGCCGACGCGGTCGAAGATGTTCTTCCACAGATGGCCCGCGTAGACGAGGACGTTGTTCTTGTGGACCAGCGTCAGCTTCTTGCGCGGACGGGCGTCGGCCCGCCGGTACGCGTCACGGACGACACGCTCCACGCCGTACGCCGTATTGAGACTCACTTCCGTGGCCACCTCGGCGGGCGTACCGGTGCGCAGCGAACCTCCGTTGCCCGTGTACGGGCCCTCCGTGCCCTCGCGGACGACGACGAAGTCGATCTCCGGCCGGCCCGCCAGCGGTGTGGCGGTGTGCGGGAAGAGCTTCGACGGACGGAGATTCACATAGTGGTCGAAGGCGAACCGCAGCCGGAGCAGCAGCCCGCGCTCCAGCACACCGGAGGGCACGGACGGATCGCCGATCGCGCCGAGCAGGATCGCGTCATGGCCCTTGAGGGCCTCCAGCTCCGCGTCCGGGAGGGTCTCCCCGGTACGGTGCCAGCGGCCGGCGCCGAGGTCGTACTCCTTGGTCTCCAGCTTCACATCCTGAGGAAGGACGGAGCTCAGGACCTTCAGGCCCTGGGCCACGACCTCCTGGCCGATGCCGTCACCGGGGATCACTGCGAGATTGAGGCTGCGAGACATGACGGCACCCTACTGCGCGTCCCAGCCCATGACACGGTAGGTCCATTCTGTGGACAGGTCGCGTCTCGCGGCCGGGCGCGGACGGCGTCCGTCACCGAGCGCGTGCCGCGTCCGTCACCTATTGCCTGTGGCGTCTCGTCGTGTCCCGTCACCGACTCGATGCCCAGGATCCACACGAACGCCATCCACTGGTGTCACGGTCTGTCCATGGATACCCCTCGTGTCGGGATCCCCGACCGTCTCGCCTCCCGTATGACCATGCCGGAACAGCATGAGTATCTGCGCGGCCGGATCGGCCGGCGCGGGCTGCTCAGAGGCGGCACGCTCCTCGCGGGCACGGTGGCCGGCGCCGGGCTGCTCGGCTCCAGCGCGGGGCCCGCCGGC
>NZ_FMDK01000298.1 GCF_900091995.1 Streptomyces sp. MnatMP-M17 | reverse complement strand
GCCCTGGCCGCCCGGGTCGAGGCCCGGCTGGCGGCGATGTCGCCGCTGCACACGGAGGTCAGAGCCGGGACCCTGGGCGGTACGGCCGTGCTACGAGGCGCCCTGCTGACGGCACGCGACGCGGCCCAGGACGACCTGTTCGCGCCGGAACCGAACTGACCGCCCGAGCCGAGCAGTCGGGGCCGAGCCAGGCCGGGCCGGGCGGAGCGGGCCATCCCGAGCCGACCGAGCGGGCTGCCCCGAGCCGACCGAGTCGGCTACGCCCGGAATATGAGACGGCTCGAGCGCCTGTGAGACAGCCCACAGATATCCCTCGGATGGCCGACGAGCGGGCGTGGCACACTGGTCGCGTACCAGAAGCAGCGCACTCCGGGGTCGGTGTAATTCCGAACCGGCGGTAACAGTCCGCGACCCGTCCGCAGCCAGCGGCCGGTTGATCAGGTGAAATTCCTGGACCGACGGTGAAAGTCCGGATGGGAGGCAGTGCGCGGCGGGCCGTCATCGGTACGCCGCCGTCGGCGGATCGTCCTCGGACGATCCGGATCGTCGGCCTCGGCGTCCCTGTGTGCGTTCCGCTTCTCTGTCGTCATCGACAGGCCCCGGAGTCCGTGCCCGAAGAGGCAGGAGGACCCGGTGGCCACCGAAGCCGAGGCCGTGACAGACGCCGACGCCATGCGTCGGGCCATCGCGCTGGCCGCGCGCGGGCTCGGTTCCACCAGCCCCAATCCCGTCGTCGGATGCCTGATCCTCGATGCCGCGGGACGCCCTGCCGGCGAGGGATTCCACCGGCGCGCGGGCGGACCGCACGCCGAGATCCACGCCCTGCGCGCGGCCGGCGAACGGGCCCGTGGCGGCACGGCGTACGTCACGCTCGAACCCTGCGATCACACCGGCCGTACCGGTCCCTGCTCCCAGGCGCTCATCGAGGCCGGGGTCGCCCGGGTCAGTTACGCGGTCGCCGATCCGAATCCGCAGGCCACCGGCGGCGCGCGGACGCTGCGCGCGGCCGGGATCGCGGTCGAACAAGGGCTGCTCGCCGAAGAGGCCGAGGCCGGCAATATCGCCTGGCTCACCTCCGTACGGCGCGGCCGGCCCCATGTCCTGTGGAAGTACGCGGCCACACTCGACGGCCGGATCGCCGCCGCCGACTCCACCAGCCGCTGGATCACCTCCGCCGAGGCCCGCGCCGATGTCCACCGGCTGCGCGCCGAGGCCGACGCGGTCGTGGTCGGCTCGGGCACCGCGCGTACCGACGATCCGCATCTCGCGGTGCGGGATGTCGAAGGCGCCGTACAGCCGCTGCGCGTGGTGGTCGACACGGAGGCCACCGCCGTACGGGCCGGCGCCCGGATCCTGGACGGTGCCGCGCCCACGCTGATCGCCGTCGCCGAGGACGCCGATCTCACGGACTCCGGTCATCTCCCCGATGTCGTACGGCTGCCGCGCGGCGTACGCGGTCTGGACATCCCCGCCCTGCTGGCGGCGCTGCACGAGCGCGGCGTCCGCTCCGTACTGCTCGAAGGCGGTCCGGTCCTGGCCGGCTCGTTCGTCGCCGCCGGAGCGGTCGACAAGGTCGTCGGCTATCTCGCTCCCGTCCTCCTCGGCGCGGGTCCCGCCGCCCTCGGCGACGCCGGAATCACCACCATCGCCGAGGCGTTGCGACTCCGGATGACGGAGACCGCACGGATCGGCCCCGATCTGCGGATCACCGCGATCCCGGAACCGGCGACGGCAGCCGCGTCCGCCGAGGCCGAGCCCGTACCCGCAGGCGCACCAGGTCCTGTCCCGGGCACCACCACCACGAAGGAGCGTTGAGTGTTCACCGGAATCGTCGAAGAACTGGGTGAGGTCACTGCCGTCGAGAACCTCGGCGACTCCTCACGCTTCCGCCTCCGCGGGCCCGTCGTCACCGAGAACGCCAAGCACGGCGACTCGATCGCCGTCAACGGAGTCTGTCTCACGGTCGTGGACTTCGGCGACGGCGAGTTCACCGCGGATGTGATGGCCGAGACCCTGAACCGGTCCAGTCTCGGAGCCCTGGAGACCGGCTCCCGGGTCAATCTGGAGCGTCCCATGGCGCTCGGCGGCCGGCTCGGCGGACATATCGTCCAAGGGCATGTGGACGGCACCGGCACCATCGTGGAGCGCAAGCCGTCCGAGCACTGGGAGATCGTCAAGGTCTCGCTGCCCGCCGCGCTGACGCGCTATGTGGTCGAGAAGGGCTCGATCACCGTCGACGGAGTCAGCCTCACGGTTGTGGACGCCGGACCGGACTACTTCACCATCAGCCTCATCCCCACCACGCTCGCGCTGACCACGCTCGGCATCAAGGCGCCCGGCGACCCGGTCAACCTCGAAGTCGACGTCATCGCGAAGTACGTCGAGCGGCTGCTCGGCGCGGGAGCGGGCACAGGAGCGGGCGCCGCAGCCGCAGCCGGAGCCGGAGCCGAGGAGTCCGCCCTGTGAGCGCGCTGTCCTGGCTGAACGGCGAGGCCTTCACGGCCTTCGGCCAGCACATCCTGTGGTCCGACATGATCGGCAACACCATCGGACTGGCCGCGCTCGCGCTCGGCTGGCGGCGCTCGATCTGGACCTGGCCCGCGCAGTTGCTCTCCGGGATCATCCTCGTCGGCGCCTATGCCTCCGCCGAACTGGGCGGTGGCGTCGGCAAGCAGCTACTGGTCATCGGAGTCGCGCTGTGGGGCTGGCGCCAGTGGCAGCACGGTACGCGGCAGGCCCAGGACGGTTCCATCGCCGTACGGTTCGCGAGCTGGTCCGAGCGCGGTGTGCTCCTCGGCGGTACGGCGGCGGGCACGCTCGCCGTCGGCGGCCTTTTCGTCGCCGTCCCCGAACTGTCCTGGAATCCCTGGCCCGACGCGTACATCTTCGTCGGCACCCTCGCCGCGATGGTCGCCCAGGCGCGCGGGCTCGTCGAGTTCTGGTTCGCCTGGCTGCTCGTCGACCTCGTCGGCGTACCGCTCGCCTTCAGCAGCGGACTCGCCTTCTCCGGCTTCGTCTATGTGATCTACCTCGTCCTCGTCCTGTGGGGAATGCGTGACTGGTGGCTGCGCTCCCGCGCCGGCGCCCCGTCCCTGGAAGGAGCAGCAGCATGACATCCCGCCCGTCGGCCACATCCCGTCCGGCAGCAGTCACCGCCCTCAACGAGGTACCGCACGCCGCCACTCCACCTGTCTGGTACTCCACGGACAATGTCGAGGACCTCTCCCTCGACCCGGTCGAGCAGGCCATCCGTGACATCGCGGCCGGCCGGCCGGTCGTGGTCGTGGACGACGAGGACCGCGAGAACGAGGGCGACCTCGTCATCGCCGCCGAGAAGGCCACGCCCGAGATCGTCGCCTTCATGATGAGCGAGTGCCGCGGACTGATCTGCGCGCCGATGGAGGGCCCGGAGCTGGACCGGCTCGAACTCCCGCAGATGGTCGGCCACAACACGGAGTCGATGCGCACCGCCTTCACGGTCTCCGTGGACGCGGCGCCCGTCCATGGCGTCACCACCGGAATCTCCGCCGCCGACCGGGCCACCACGCTCCGGCTGCTCGCCGCGGGCGACACCGAGCCCGCCGATTTCGTCAGGCCGGGCCATGTCTTCCCGCTGCGCGCCAAGCCCGGCGGTGTGCTCGTACGGAACGGTCACACCGAGGCTGCCGTCGATCTGGCCCGGCTCGCCGGGCTGCGTCCGGCCGGCGCGATCGTGGAGATCGCCGGTGAGGACGGAGTGATGCTGCGGCTGCCCGAACTGATCCCGTTCGCGCGTAAGCACGGTCTTACGATCATCTCGATCGAGGATCTGATCGCCTACCGCCGTACCACCGAGCCGACCGTCCACCGTGCCGCCGAGGTCCGGCTGCCCACGGCCTTCGGCGAGTTCACGGCGTACGGCTACCGCTCCACCGTCGACGGCGTCGAGCATGTCGCCCTCGTCCACGGGGACATCGGCGACGGCGAGGACATGCTCGTACGCGTCCACTCCGAGTGCCTCACCGGCGATATCTTCGCCTCGCTGCGCTGCGACTGCGGCCCTCAGCTCCAGGCCTCCATGGAGCGCATCACCGAGGCCGGGCGCGGCATCGTCGTCTATCTCCGCGGTCATGAGGGCCGGGGCATCGGGCTGCTCTCCAAGCTGCGCGCGTACGAACTCCAGGAGCGCGGCCGGGACACCCTCGACGCCAATCTGGAGCTCGGCCTGCCCGCCGACGCCCGTGACTACGCGGCGGGCGCGCGGATCCTCGACGACCTCGGCGTGCACAGTCTGCGGCTGATGACCAACAACCCGGACAAGACCGCCGCGCTGGTCCGTCACGGGCTCCGGGTCACCGGACGCGAGCCGATGCCCGTCCAGGCGGGCGAGCACAACCTCCGCTATCTGCGCACCAAGCGCGACCGGATGGGACACGACCTGCCCTGGCTCGACGCCGCCGTCGGCGCGTCCGCCTGCGGCAACCAGTAGGAGCCGGCGTGGCTCCCGCACCAGCACACATCCACACCCACATCCACATCCAACGACAGACCAGCACGCACAGCTTCAAGGAGAGACGTGAGCGGCAAGGGCGCACCCGAACTGAGTGTGAAGAACTGCGGAGACCTCCGGGTCGCCGTGATCGCGGCACTGTGGCACGAGAAGATCATGGACGGCCTTGTCGACGGCGCCCTGCGCGCCCTCGGGGAGCTCGGCATCGACGAGCCGACGCTGCTCCGTGTCCCGGGCAGCTTCGAACTGCCCGTCGTCGCCAAGGTGCTCGCGGGACGCGGCTACGACGCGGTCGTCGCCCTCGGTGTCGTCATCCGGGGCGGTACTCCCCACTTCGAGTACGTGTGCCAGGGCGTCACCCAGGGCCTCACCCAGGTCTCCGTCGACACCGGAGTGCCCATCGGCTTCGGCGTACTGACCTGCGACACCGAGGAGCAGGCTCTCGACCGGGCCGGGCTGGAGGGCTCGCACGAGGACAAGGGCCATGAGGCGGTCACCGCCGCCGTCGCCACCGCGGCCACCCTGCGCACCGTCGCCGAGCCCTGGCGCTGACGGCCTCCGCGGGCCGCGTAAAGTGACTCCCACCATGTCCAAGAAGACGTTCGAGGAGCTCTTCGCCGAGCTTCAGCAGAAGGCCGCCAACGGCGACCCCGCGACCTCCCGTACCGCCGAGCTGGTGGACAAGGGCGTCCATGCCATCGGCAAGAAGGTCGTAGAAGAGGCGGCCGAGGTGTGGATGGCCGCCGAGTACGAGGGCAAGGAAGCCGCCGCGGAGGAGATCTCACAGCTCCTCTACCACGTCCAGGTGATGATGGTCGCGCGCGGAATCTCCCTCGACGACGTCTACGCCCATCTCTGACCGGCCCCGAGCCGGCGGCCGGCTCGGAGCCGGCGCCTTCGGGCACCGGCCCGGGGCGGCTCCGTACGCGCACGATCCCCGCACAACCATCCCTTCGCACAAAGGAATCCGCCGTCATGTTGCGCATCGCCATTCCCAACAAAGGTTCACTGTCCGGACCTGCGTCGGCGATGCTCCATGAGGCCGGATACCAGCAGCGCAAGGAGTCCAAGGAACTCGTCCTGGTCGACCCGGACAACGAGGTGGAGTTCTTCTACCTCCGGCCCCGGGACATCGCGATCTATGTGAGCTCCGGCCGGCTCGACATCGGCATCACCGGCCGTGATCTGCTGCTGGACTCCGGCGCCAACGCGGAGGAGATCCTTCCGCTCGGCTTCGCGCGCTCCACCTTCCGGTACGCCACCAAGCCGGGCACGGCGGCCGGTGTCGAGGAGTTCGGCGGGATGACCGTCGCCACCTCCTACGAGGGCATCGTCGCCAAGCACCTCGCGGACAACGGCGTCGACGCCTCCGTCGTGCACCTCGACGGCGCGGTCGAGACCGCCATCGAACTGGGTGTCGCCCAGGTCATCGCCGATGTGGTGGAGACCGGCACCTCGCTGCGGAACGCGGGCCTCGAAGTGGTCGGCGAGCCGATCATGACATCCGAGGCCGTGGTCATCCGGCGCACCGGCGCGGGCGCGAACGAGCCCAAGGTCCAGCAGTTCCTGCGCAGGCTCCAGGGCGTTCTCGTGGCCCGTTCGTACGTGATGATGGACTACGACTGCCGCGCCGAGCACCTGGAGCGGGCCGTCGCCCTCACGCCGGGCCTGGAGTCGCCGACCGTCTCTCCGCTGCACAATGAGGGCTGGGTCGCCGTCCGTGCGATGGTTCCGGCCAAGGAGGCGCAGCGGATCATGGACGATCTGTACGAACTGGGCGCCCGTGCCATTCTGACCACGGCGATCCACGCCTGCCGCCTCTGACGTCAACGCCTCTGACGTCACGGCCTCCGACGCACTCCGATGCCACCACGGGAAGACCAGGAACCGATGTCCGCTCCCGAGCCCCAGCCAGGTCCGTCTGATCCATCCGGTCCATCCGGTCCATCGGACTCCTCCGACACCGATACGCCGGAACCGAATCGCCCGCAGTCCGGCGGTCCGTCCGGGGCCGTGGAGCCCGTCCTCCCGGTCACCTTCCGGCCGACCAGGACCCGGATCGTCCTGCTGACCGTGGGGGTGGTCATGTTCACCGTCATCACGGTCGTCGCCCTGCTGCTGGAGAAGCTGGGCCCGGGCGAGCGGGCGAGCTTCATTCTCACGGCCCTGATCTTCCTCGGTGTACTGGCGATGCTCAGCCGTCCCAAGGTCGTGGCGGACGCCGGCGGAGTGACCGTGGTCAATCTCACCCGTACGCGCCGACTGGAGTGGGCCGAGATCCTCCGGGTCAATCTGCGTCCCGGCGATCCCTGGGTCTTCCTCGATCTGAGCGACGGCAGCAGCCTGCCCGTGCTGGGCATCCAGCCCGGTATCGCCAAGGCGCACGCCATCCGTGACGCACGCGCCCTGCGTGCGCTGACGGAGTCGCACGGCACCGGTACGGAGAAGAACTGACCGCGCGGAGCCGGTCCGGCTCCGCGCGACGGGTCCTCCACAGCGCCGTACACCACTGCCCCCGCACGCCCTGTCTTGATTACTCTGGTGGCGGAGGCGCCGAGTGCGCCCCCGCCCCGCATATGACGGCCGTGTCGGCCCGTGGGGCACCTGCGACCCGAGGAGTGACTCCCTCCAGCAATGGACGGATCGTCCGGTAGTACCTGCGCCGCCCCCTTCGAAGAGGCGGCGGCATGACCATCCCCCTTCTGCTGCTCGCCGCAGCGTTCCTTCTGATCCTCGCCAACGGCTTCTTCGTGGCCGCCGAGTTCGGCCTGGTCACGGTGGACCGCCCGGACGCCGAGCGCGCCGCCGCCGGCGGTGACCGCCGCGCCCGCGCCGTCGTCAGATCCCTGCGGGAGCTGTCCTTCCAGCTCTCCGGCACCCAGCTCGGAATCACCATCACCTCGCTCGTGGTCGGCATGCTCGCCGAGCCCGCGCTCGCCGGGCTGCTCGACGGGCCGCTCCTGGCGACCGGACTGCCCGAAGGCGCCGTCTCCGGTATCGCCGTGGTGATCGGGATGCTGCTCGCCTCCGCCGTCCAGATGGTGATCGGCGAACTTGTACCGAAGAACTGGGCGGTCTCCCGGCCGCTCCAGGTCGCCCGGTTCGTGGCGGGCCCGCAGTATCTCTTCGCCACCGTGTTCCGACCGGTGATCTCCCTGCTCAACACCGTCGCCAACCGGCTGGTCCGGGTGCTCGGCGTGGAGCCGACCGAGGAACTCGCCTCGGCCCGCACGCCCGGCGAACTCGTCTCCCTGGCCCGCCACTCCGCCCGCGCGGGCACCCTCGAACAGGACACCGCGGATCTGTTCGTACGGACGCTCTCGCTCGGACGGCTCACCGCGCAGCACGTCATGACGCCCAGGGTGAAGGTGAGCGCCCTCCAGACCGACGCCACCGCGGCGGACGTCCTCAACCTCACGCGTGCCACCGGTCTCTCCCGGTTTCCCGTCTACCGGGAGCGCATCGACGAGATCGTCGGCATGGTGCATCTCAAGGACGCGCTCGCCGTGCCCGTGGCGGACCGGCTGCGCACGCCGGCCGGAGAGATCGCCGTACCGGCACTGCTGGTGCCCGAGACCCTGCCCGTGCAGCAGCTCCTCGAACGGCTGCGCAGCGAGCAGCCGATAGCCGTCGTGGTGGACGAGTACGGCGGTACGGCCGGGGTCGTCACCCTGGAGGACATCATCGAGGAACTGGTCGGCGAGGTGCGCGACGAGCACGACGCCGAGGGCGACGGACGGCCGGAACTGGCTCCCGTCGCAGCCGAGGACGGCCGCCCGGCCTGGGACGCGGACGGCAGCGCCCGGGTTCCCACGCTGCGGCGTATCGGGCTGGACGTACCGGACGGGCCGTACGAGACACTGGCCGGCCTGGTCGCCGATCTGCTGGGACGTATCCCGGCTCCCGGCGACAAGGCGGAGCTGCCCGGCTGGCGGCTGTCCGTGCGCCAGGTGGACCGCTACCGGGCCGAACGGGTCCGGCTGGTACGTACGGCCGACGCGCCGCCCGGCACCACGGCGTGGGCACCGCCCGCGCCCACGGCGGACGCCCTGCCCGCGCCGTCCGTGACCGCGGCCGACGCGCCG
>NZ_FMDK01000775.1 GCF_900091995.1 Streptomyces sp. MnatMP-M17 | reverse complement strand
CGGCGCCGTGGAGCTGCTGACCGAGGAGACGGAGTGGCCGGAGGTGGACCGTCCGCGCCGCGCCGCCGTCTCCTCCTTCGGGATCAGCGGCACCAACGCCCACATCATCATCGAGCAGGGCGTCGAGCACGACACCGGGACCGCCGCCGAACAGCCCGATTCCGATTCCGCGCAGGCGCCGGCACTCTCGATCGCGCCTTTCCTCGTCTCGGCCCGTGGTGAGGAGGCCCTGCGCGCCCAGGCGGCCCGGCTCGTCGAGTACGTCGACGCCCACCCGGAGCTGACCATCGACGACATCGGCCGCTCGCTGGCCACCACCCGCGCCCTGCACGGCGACGCCGCCGCCGTCATGGCCGAGGAACGGGACGAACTCCGCCACGCCCTCAGCGCGTTGGCCGAAGGAGATCCCTCGCCCGCCGTCGTCCACGCCGGCCGGGGACACCGCGGGAAGACCGCGTTCCTGTTCACCGGACAGGGCTCCCAGCGCCTCGGCATGGGCCGAGAACTGTACGGCTCCTCACCGGTGTTCGCCGCCGCGTTCGACGCGGTCTGCGCCCATCTGGACCGCGTACTCGACCGTCCTCTGAAGAGCGTGCTCTTCGCACCGGAGGACTCCGCCGACTCGGCCCTGCTCGATCAGACGGCCTTCACCCAGGCCGCCCTGTTCGCGCTGGAGACCGCGCTGTTCCGGCTGGCCGAACACCACGGCCTCACACCGGACTTCCTCCTCGGTCACTCCATCGGCGAGGTGACCGCCGCGCATCTGGCCGGAGTGCTCGATCTGCCGGACGCCTGTGTGCTGGTCAGCGAGCGCGGACGGCTGATGCAGGCCGCGCGCGAAGGCGGTGCCATGGCGGCGCTGGAGGCACCGGAGGACGAGGTACGCGCCACGCTCGCCGGATACGGCGACACGGTGACCGTCGCCGGTGTCAACGGCCCTCGCTCCACCGTGATCTCCGGTGACGAGTCCGCCGTCGAGGCGATCACCGCGCTCTGGCGAGAGAAGGGCAGCCGGACCAAGCGGCTGCCGGTCAGCCACGCCTTCCACTCGCCGCACATGGACGACGTCCTGGACGAGTTCCGTACGGTCGCCGAGGGACTGACCTTCCATCCGCCGCGTATCCCGGTGGTCTCCAATGTCACCGGCGAACTCGCCACGGCCGAGCAGCTCACCGCGCCCGGCTACTGGGCACAGCACATCCGGCAGCCGGTCCGCTTCCTCGACGGCGTACGGCTGCTGGCCGCCGCGGGCGTCACCGAGTGGCTGGAGCTGGGCCCGGACGGAGTGCTGACCGCGCTGGTCCAGGAGTCCCTGACCAGCGACGCCGGTGCGCTCACACCGGCACTGCGCCGAGGCCGGGCCGAGGACCGCGCCTTCGCCTCCGCCCTCGGTCTGCTGGCCGCGCGTGGTGCAAAGGTGCGCTGGGACGCCGTGTTCCCGGGCGCCCGTGCGGTCGCGCTGCCCGGCTATGCCTTCCAGCGGCAGCGCTACTGGCTGGAGGAGCCGGCCCGCGCCGGTGACGCCGCAGGACTGGGCCTGACCGCCACCGGACATCCGCTGCTCGGCGCGGCCGTGGCCCTCGCCGGCCGCGACGAACACATCGTCACCGGCCGTCTCTCCCGGCACACCCATCCCTGGCTGACCGATCACGCCGTTGGCGGCGCGGTGCTGGTGCCCGGCACCGGACTGCTGGAACTCGCCCTGCGGGCCGGAGAGCAGATCGGCGCCATGGGTGTCGACGAGCTGACACTGGCCGCGCCTCTGCTGCTGCCTGAGCGCGGCGGAGTCCGGTTGCAGCTCGTCGCCGGAGCCGCCGACGACGCCGGTGGCCGTACCGTACAGATCTACTCGCGGCCCGACGGCGGTGCCGGCGAGAACGAGAACGAGGGCGAGTGGACACTGCACGCCCACGGCAGGCTCGGCACGGCTGACGGCCCGACGGCCCACTCGCAGAACGACGCTCTGACGGTCTGGCCGCCGGCCGGCGCCCTCGAGACCGATCTGACCGGTGTCTACGAGCGGCTGGCCGAGCGGCAGTACGAGTACGGTCCCGCGTTCCGGAATCTGCGCCGGCTGTGGACGGCGGACGGCGATCTCTACGCGGAGGTCGCCCTCGGCGAGGACCAGCGCTCCGAAGCGGGCCGGTTCACGATCCATCCGGCGCTGCTCGACGCCGCGCTCCACGCGCTGCTGCCCGGTGTCGCCGGGGACGACGGCGGATCGTGGCTGCCCTTCTCCTGGTCCGCCGTCACCGTACGGGCCTCCGGTGCCTCGGCCCTGCGTGTCCGGCTCGCCTTCCATGGCACGGACCCAGAGTCGCCCACGGTCCGGCTGACCGTGGGCGATGCCACCGGCGCACCGGTCGCCGCCGTCGACGCGCTCACACTGCGGCCACTGTCGGTCGAGGCGCTGCGCGCGGCGGCGGCCGGTACGGGCGACGCCCTGCTCCGGCTCGACTGGACTCCGCTACAAGGCAGGCACACCACCGCGAAGCCCGCCGACTGGGCCGTGCTCGGTGACGAACGACCGGACGGACTCGGACTGACCGAGGGCCCGGCGCGCTCGTACACCGACGCCGGAGCCGTCATCCGCGCGCTGGACAACGGCGCGCAGGCACCGTCCTTCCTGGTGATGCCCTGCCTTCCCGCACCGGCCGACGGCAAGGAACTGCCGGACCTGGTCCGGGCCGCGACACACCGTGTTCTGACGGCCGTACGGTCACTGCTGGCCGACGAACGGCTCGCCGGCACGCGGCTGGTCGTGGTGACCGGAGGAGCCGTAGCCGCCGGGCCGGGCGAGGACGTGACCGATCTGGTCCATGCGCCGGTCTGGGGACTGCTGCGCTCCGCGCAGACCGAGAATCCGGGCCGTCTGGTCCTGATCGACAGCGGGAGCGGAGACCTGCCGGCGGGCCTTCTCGCGCGGGCCGCGCAGAGCGGCGAACCTCAGACGGCGGTACGCGGCGGCACACTGCTCGTCCCACGGCTGGCCCGCACCAGGCCTGCGCAGGGACCGGGCACGGCATCGGGACCCGGTACAGCACCGGAGTCCGGTACAACGCCGGGGAACACACCGCGATGGGACCATGGAACGGTCCTCATCACCGGTGCCACCGGTGCGCTGGGCGCCATCGCGGCCCGCCATCTGGTGGTGTCGCACGGCGCGCGCCGGCTGCTGCTGGTCAGCCGCCGAGGTCCTGACGCACCGGGCGCCGGGGAACTGACACAAGAGTTGCGGCAGTTGGGCGCCGAGGTCACCGTCGCCGCGGCCGATGTGGCCGATCGCGGCGCGCTGGCCGAACTGCTGGCCCGCTTCTCGCCGGAAGAGCCGCTGACCGCCGTGGTGCACACGGCCGGTGTGCTGGACGACGTTCCTCTTGAGGGACTGACACCGGAGCGGCTGGACACCGTACTGCGGCCCAAGGTCGACGCGGCCTGGCATCTGCACGAT
>NZ_FMDK01000287.1 GCF_900091995.1 Streptomyces sp. MnatMP-M17 | reverse complement strand
CCGGACGGCCGTTCGCCGCGGGCACGCCCAGCAGCGGCGAGGCCGGCACGTGCGCCAGCAGCCCGCGCGCCGCCAGCTCCGGGGTCACGCCCTCGCCGAACCAGTACGCCTCCTCCAGATGCGGATAGCCGGAGAGCACGAAGTGCTCGATCCCCAGCTCGTGGTACTCCTCGATCCGGTCGGCGACATCGGCGTGGCTGCCCACCAGCGCGGTGCCCGCGCCGCCCCGGACCAGACCGACGCCCGCCCAGAGATTGGGCGAGATCTCCAGTCGGTCACGGGAACCGCCGTGCAGGGCGAGCATCCGCTGCTGGCCCACCGACTCGCTCTTGCCCAGCGCCTGCTGGGCCGCCGCGACCGTCTCGGGATCGAGATCGGCCAGCAGCCGGTCCGCCGTCGCCCAGGCCTCCTTCGCGGAGTCCCGCGAGATGGTGTGCAGCCGGATGCCGAAGCGGACCGTACGGCCACGCTCCTCGGCCAGCCCACGGATCCAGTCGATCTTCTCCTTCACCTGGGCAGGCGGCTCGCCCCAGGTCAGATAGACATCCACATGCTCGGCGGCGACAGGTCCCGCCGCGGCGGACGAACCGCCGAAGAAGATCTCGGGCAGCGGGTCGGGCGGCAGCGCGGTGAGTCCGCCCTCCACCTGGTAGTGCTCACCGTCGAAGTCGTACGGACGTCCGCCCCAGACGCCCCGGATCACCGACAGGAACTCCGCCGTCCTGGCGTAGCGGCGGTCGTGGTCGAGATGGTCGCCGAAGCGCCGCTGCTCGGTCGAGTCACCGCCGGTCACCACATTGAGCAGCAGCCTGCCACGGGTGACACGCTGATAGGTGGCCGCCATCTGCGCCGCCAGCACCGGCGAGATCAGTCCCGGCCGGAAGGCCACCAGGAACTTCAGCCGCTCCGTCTGCTGTGCGAGCGCCACCGTCGTCAGCCAGGCGTCCTCGCACCAGGTGCCCGTCGGTGTGAGCACCGCTTCGAATCCCAGCTGCTCGGCCGCCTTGGCGATCTGCGCGAGATATTCGATGTCGGGCGCCCTGACTCCGCTCACCGGAGTGATCCTGGAGCGCTTGATACCGCCGTCGGTGTAGGCGTGGCGGTCCACGAGCGTACGTCCGTCGCCGCCGGTCGGCAGGAACCAGTGCAGATGGATGCTCATCGGGAAGAGGCCTTTCCGTAGCTGCGTGCCGGCGAGGTCGACGGCGGCAGGTCCTTGTTGAAGCGGTCGTCCACGTAGTCGGCGATGTCGAACCGGCGCGGGATGAGTTTCAGGTCGGCGAAGGTGTCGGCGATGGCCTGCTCGGAGTCGACGGCGGGCTGGTCGAGCGCGACGGGCACCCGGGTGCCATGCGTCAGCTTCGCCGCGGCCAGGGCCACTTCGTACGGCAGGCCTGTGTCCTTCGCCCAGACCTTCGCCCACTCCTCGGGATGGTCGAAGACCCAGTTCTGGGCCCGGCGCAGCCGCTCGACATAGTCACCGATGGCCTCGGCCTTCGCCTTGTCCGCGAGGGCGGAGGGCGCGGCGACCTGGAAGTTCAGACCGTTGACGACGCCCTCGCCGTCGGTCAGGACCCGTCCCTGTCCGGCCTGTAGCACCTGTGAGGTATATGGGTCCCACACGGCCCATGCGTCCACCTTGCCGCTGGTGAACGCGGCGAGCGCGTCAGCCGGCTGCAACAGTGTGACCTTGATGTCGTCCAGTGTGAGACCGGCCTCCTTGAGCGAGGCGATGAGCTGGTAGTGCGCCGAACTGCCCTGGGCGACGGCGACCGACTTCCCTCGGAGATCGGTGGTTTTGCTGAGCGGCGAGTCCTTGCGTACGAGAATGGCCTCGCCCCGGGAGGAACCGTGGGTCGCGGCCACGATCGTGATCTTCGAACCGGCTCCGGCGGCGAAGACCGGTGGAGTATTGCCGACGGAACCGACGTCCACGGCCTTGGCGTTGACGGCTTCGAGCATGGGTGGACCGGAGGTGAAGGTCGACCACTTGATCTTGTACGGGAGATCGTCGAGTTCACCGGCCGCGCGCAGGACGGCCTCGGCACCGCCCTTCTGGTCACCGACGTTGAGTGTCAGGGAACCCTTGCCGTCGACGGAGCCGCCCGCGCCGCCGCCGGAGTCGTCGGCGGACGAGGCGCCGGAGCAGGCGGTGAGCAGGAGGGTGAGGGGGAGGACGAGAGGGAGGAGGACGGCGGGGAGGAAGCGTTTCATGGGGGAGTGGCTTTCTGAGGAGGGGCCGGGGGAGAGGCCTGAAGTGAGGGCCGGGGCGCGGTGAGGTCCGGGGCGTGCGAGAAGGCTGAACGAAGCGGCAATGTGAGGCACCACGCGAGTACTTGCAGGCGATACGCGGGTCTTGCCGGCACCACGCGGGTACTTGCCAGGACTACACAGCGGCGCCGGGGGCGGCCGGTTCGTCGACGCCGAGTTCGGTGAGCAGCCGCGAGCGGAGCGCCGGGAAGCCGGGATCGCCCACGGAGCGCGGACGGTCCAGCGCGACCTCCGTCTCGTACGCGATGACACCGTCGCGCATCACCAGCGCCCGGTCCGCGAGGAGCAGCGCCTCCTCCACATCATGTGTGACCAGCAGGACCGCGCAGCCGCGCCGCTGCCACAACTCGGCGACCAGCCGCTGGGCGTTGAGCCGCGTCAGCGCGTCCAGCGCGCCGAACGGCTCGTCGAGCAGCAGCAGATCGGGTTCCCGCACGAGCGCCCTGGCCAGCGAGGCACGCTGGGCCTCGCCGCCCGACAGCGTCTTGGGCCAGGCGCTGGAGCGGTGGCCGAGTCCCACTTCCTCCAACGCGCTCTCGGCGACGGCCCGTCCGGGCTTTCCGTCGAGACCGAGCAGTACGTTGCGCCAGACCCGTTTCCAAGGCATCAGCCGTGGCGCCTGGAACGCGACGGCGCGTCGTTTCGGTACGAGCACCGTGCCCTCGATATCGCGGTCGAGCCCGGCGAGTACCCGTAGCAGCGTCGACTTGCCGCAGCCGCTGCGGCCCAGCAGCACGGTGAACTCCCCGGGCCGCAGCGTCAGATCGAGCTTGTCGATCACCGGACGTCCGTCGAAGGCCCGGGTCAGCCCTTCGACCCGTACCGCGGTGCCGTCGGAGGCGGCGCGCGGACTCGGACTCACTGGCCCTGGAAGGTCGGTCGCCATTGCAGCAGCAGCCTTTCGAGAGTGCGGACGACGGCATCGGCGAGCAGTCCGAGGAAGGCGTAGACGACCAGGCAGACGACGATGACATCGGTACGGAAGAACTCCCGGGCCTGGTTCATCAGAAAGCCGATACCTGCGTCGGCGTTGATGGACTCGCCGAAGACCAGCGCGAGCCAGGCGGTGGCGAGCGAGTACCGCAGACCGGTCATCGCGCCGGGCAGCGCGCCCGGCAGTACGACATGCCGGATCAGTCCCCACCGGCGCAGCCCCAACGACTGTCCCGCCTCGATGAGTTGCTCGTCGACTCCGCGAATCCCGGCGTACACGTTGAGATAGAGATGGAAGGCGACACCGAGCGCGATGAGCGCGATCTTGGGTGCCTCGCCGATACCGAGCCAGATGATGAAGAGCGGGATCAGCCCGACCCAGGGCACGGTGCGCAGCATCTGTACGGTCGCGTCGACCAGATCTTCACCGAGCCGGGAGAGTCCGGAGACCAGGGCGAGGGAGATACCGATGACTCCGCCGAGCAGCAGCCCGACGGCGACGCGCCGGAGTGAGACGCCCATGGCGGTGGGCAGGGTGCCGTCCGCGATCAGATCGCCCGCGGCCCCGGCGATGGTGCCGGGCGAGGCGAGGATGTCCTCGTGGAGCACGCCCGTCGCGCTGAGCACCTGCCAGACGAGCAGAAGCAGCAGCGGCCCGACGGTACGGCGCAGCCACCGCGGTACGGAGCGCCGCCGGGAGCCGGGTGCGGAGGCGGGAGTGATCGGCTCCATATCGGGCGGCCGGTTCTTGGACAGGACGGAAATATCCGGCGGGGCGTGGCCGAGAGTCATAACAGCTCCACGGGGACGAAAGCGCGCGGAAGAGGGAGGACGCGGAAGAGGGAGGACGCGGAGGGGGGAGGACGCGGCTCGATGTCCGTGTGCGGTGGTACGGCGACGGCACACGGTCAGGGGGTTACGGCACTCATCCGGGAAGGAAGCCGGGACACGGCCGGCGAGGAGAACGGCGCGGACGCCTGGAAAGGATCAGCAGCCGCGACAACACGCGGCGGACGCCACCCGCAGCAGGTCGATATGACCGCGCGTGGTGAGCAGAACTGATCGCAACATGGCGCCGAACGTAGCGAGAGTTTCCGGATCCGGTCAATGGTGTCTCGGCACGCGGACGGGCGATCCCGCGGACCGGGCGGCAGGATGGGGCCATGTCCGACGCGTTCACCACCAGAATCCTGAACATCACCACCGGCACCCATGAGGCCGTGACCGATCTGACCCATGCGTGCGAGGAGTTCCTCCAGCAGACCGCGGCGGGCCGGGACGGCCTGCTCCATGTCTTCGTACCGCACGCCACCGCCGGGGTGGCCCTCATCGAGACCGGCGCCGGCAGCGACGACGACCTGCTCACCGCGCTCCGGTCCTTGCTCCCCGCCGACAACCGCTGGCACCACCGCCATGGCACCCCGGGCCATGGCCGCGACCACGTACTCCCGGCCCTGATCCCCCCACACGCCACACTCCCGGTCATCGCCGGCCGACTGGCCCTGGGCACCTGGCAGTCGGTCTGCCTGGTCGACACGAATGTCGACAACCCGGACCGTCAGGTGAGGCTGAGCTTCCTGGGGTGAGCAGTGGCATGGGTCAGAAGCAGTCGGCCCGGCCCTGCTCCCGAATCTTCCCCGCCCGTAACCGTCGATTTCATGGGTCGGCGGAACGCTGCACAATGTGCCCCATGAGTAGCCATTACGAGGTCGTCCTTTCGTGCCTCCTCCGCGACGACACCCCTGATTCCGTCCTTGCAGCGCTGCGCTGGCATCTGGGTATGGACACGGAGGAGCCTGAGGATCTCGACTTCGAGGAGTGTCCTTCCCCGCTGCTGGAGCCGAATCCGAACAGCCGTCTTCCCGGTGGGGACTTCGTCTCCCTGCGGCGCCAGGTGCAGGGTTTCTCGGATGCCGGGGAGGTCCATGCGTGGGAACTGTTCGCGCGGACCTACTGGGTCGATGACCACATGCTTTATCTCACCACGCTGCTGGACCTGATCGCGCCGTATGTCGCGGTGTCCGGCTACGGGGGTCACCATCGCGACGAGTACGGGACCGCGACGACCGCCTTCGTGTTCCACGGGGGAACGTACGACCCGGTCGGGTTCTGAGCCAGGTGCCGGGCAGGAGGCGGGGCGGGGCCGGGGAAACCTCCGGTCCTGCCCTGCCTCCGGTGCCGTGTCGGCCGGTGTCGCGTCAGCCGATGCCGATGCGTGTCTTCCAGTAGCTCGTGGTGCCGATGATCTCCGTGCCGGAGCCGGAGAGCACGGCCCGGCCGCCTGCGTAGAACCTCACGGATCCGTCGGACCGTACGGTCCAGATATCCGGTATCGCGTCCCCGTTGGCGTCCGGTGTGCCGATCAGGTGCGGGATGCTCGTACTGGACCAGCCGACGGAGCCGTACTCGATGTCCACACCTCCCGCCGAATTGGCCGCGGAAGCCAGGGAGCCGAGGTCCACACCCCCGCCGGAGGCCGCGATGCCCTTGCGGAGCAGCAGTCTGCCGGTGGCATCGGTGCGATAGACGAGGTCGGTGATGCCGTCGCCCGAGATGTCCTGGGCCGTGACGATGTCGCGTTCGGTCCAGGCGGACGAGGACAGACGGGTGGCCTTGTCGATCGAGGCGCCGTTGTAGCCGGTGAAGACCCACAGCGCGTCACCGACGGTGGCGAAGAAGTCGGTCAGGCCGTCTTCGGTGGCATCGCCCGCCGCCACGATCTGGGTGAGATCGGCGGGGCTGGGCGCACCGGGAGGCAGCAGGATCTCCCGTCGGTTGTCGATATTGACGGCGCCGTAGCCGTCTCCGGGGTAGACCCAGAGCTTTCCGCCGACCCGGACCACCAGGTCCTGGAGTCCGTCACCGCCGTAGATGTCGCCGTTGTGCGTGATCAGGGCGCCCTTGAAGTGTCCCGACGGCGCGGCGACGAAGGGTGGCAGATCGTCTCCCTGCGGGTCCTTGTCGGGGTTGCCCCGGTAGGCGCCTGACATGGAGTAGTCGAGGTCGCCGCTGCCCTTGGCCAGATCGTTGTTGGTGGCCTGTGAGGGGTAGAGCGAGAGGTTGCCGTTCTCGGTGATCACCATGAGGTCGGGGAGCTTGTCGCCGGTGAAGTCTCCCGGTGCGTCGGCCTGGTCGCGGGGCGAGACGTAGAAGAAGTACTTCGTCGGCTCCGAGACGTTGCCCGCGCCGTCGAGGGCCCGGACGTACAGCACATTGGGGCCGGCGGTCGGAGGCTTGGCATTGCCGATGGTGGCGCTGACGGTGGTGGCCGTTCCGGCCGTACGGGCGAGCGAGAACGGATAGCTGGCGGAGTTGAAGCCGTACTCGTAGCGGACGGTGTCGCTGCTGAGCGCGCGCACGGTGAACGAACCGGGCGTGCCGAACTTCTTGGTGCTCCAGTTGGCGTCCTCGGCACCGTTGCCGAAGCCGTTCTCGTCGCCGTCGGCGTTCGGGAAGTCCGTGGAGCTGACCTTCGGCGGTTTGGGCGCCGCGGTGTCCAGGACGAACCGGCACGGTGTGTTCAGCGGTGAGTAGGCGGAGCTGGCGCCGGCGTCGTCGACTGCTCTCACTCGCCACGAGTAGGTCGTGCCGTTGGTCAGTCTGCTGGTCGGGAAGGCGGAGGTGGTGCGCAGAGCGGTGCCGGTGTCGGCGCCGACGGAGACCTTGCCGGTGGATCCGAGGAGATCGCCGGAGGTGGACAGCTTGGTGGTCGGCCAGAGGTCGAAGTCGAGATAGTCCAGGTTCCTGTCCTTGTCCGAGGCCTTCGCGGTGAACGTCAGGCTGCCGGAGCCCATGCGCACATAAGGCTCGGTGGTGGTGCATTTGGCGTCCGGACCAAGGTCGAGTGAGGTGGGCGCGCTCGGTTTGCGGTTGTACACGAGCTCCAGGACGGGGGCGTTGTCCCCGTTGGCCTGGAACTTCTTCCAGGCGTACTGGGATTTCTCGTCCCGGGCGCGGAGTCCGAAGGTGATGCTGTCCTTGCCCTGGTCGGCCTGCTTCTGGGCGGCCTTGCGCACGTCGAAGGTCTCGTAGGCGTCGCGGCAGCCGGACTTGTACCCGTGGGCGAAGCTCTTGGTCGCGAACTTGTTGCCGTCGTGAAGCTTGGGCGCGTTCTTCCAGTTGGTGTGCGAGTTGACAGGTCCGGTGAGATGCACGCTCATCGACCGCTCGCTGCATGACCAGGCGTAGGTCTCCAGCAGGCGCAGCTTGGCGCTGGTGATCTGGGCGCCCTTGAGATCCTTGTCGAACGCGATGTTGAAGTACGAGCGGGAGGTGCCCCAGGTGTCGGACTCGAAGCCGACGCGGGCCTCGTGGGTGCCGCCCTTGTTGAAGCCCTTGCCGTTGTAGAACGTGGCATTGGGGTGGCGGCTGTACGCGGTGGTCCAGTTCTGGGTGTGCTTCTTGACCGACGGGTCGATGAAGACGGGGTATGTGGTCGCCGGGTCCGCGAGGAAGGCCTCGTCGGGGGTGAACGTCCAGTTCGCCCCCGACAGATCGGTGTCGACGAGCTCGCCGTGCGAGTCGGGCGAGGGGCCGTCGAGGGAGGGCAGGCCGAGCGTTGCCGCCGGGCCGGACTGCGACGGTGCGGGTGTCGGCTCCGGCGGTGCGGACGGCAGCGGTGGTTCGGACGGTGCCACATAGTCGCCGTCGGTGGCGGACGGCAGCGCCTCGGCGTACGGGTCGGTCTGCTCGTCCGCCTCGACGGGTGCTTCCTCGGAGGGGCTCGGACTCTCCTCCGGCTCGGGCCCGGACGTCTCCGTGGGGCCGGGCGCCTCCGCCTCGGTCGGCTGGGCGGTGGCGCCCACCGTGCCGTCGGTGACCGCGGGAACTCCGCTGCTGTCCCACATCAACGGGGTCGGAGACGTCGCGACCTCGTCGCTGTAGACGTTCTCGGCGGTGAGGATGTCGGAGACCGGGTCGAGACGGAAGTTGAGGTCGGGGGAGGTGATGCCGTACGACAGAGTCTTCGCACGGGGGTCGGCCGCCGCCTGACGGTTCTTCAACACGACGAGCTGGGCGAATCCGTCATCGGCGGCGGTGAGGACCAGGTCGGCTCCCGGGAAGATCTCCGGGTACAGAGCGCGCGAGCCGTCGATGACGGGCGCCGGGACGGGGCCCGGCCAGGTGAGCTGGATGGTGTACCCGTCGACGTACAGGGTCACCAGGGGGAGCGATGCCTCGGCGGCGGCTTCAGCTCCTTCGACCAGGGAGACGCGGCGCACCTCGGTGCGCGAGGCACGGTTGTCGCCGTGATCCCCGGAACCGGCGGAGAACACCATCCGGGTGTTGGTCGCCTTGGGTTCCCAGCCGTCGGCGGTGCGGCGCAGATCGGGGTCGACGGCCTTCCACACGCCGTCCACCTTGGCCCGGACCGGCGAGGAGTACAGGTGCTCGGCCATCAGGCCGTCGGGCCGTGCCCAGGTGGTGGACCGAGGAGTCCGCAGCGATGTGACCTCGACAGGCTCGCCGGTCTTCGCCGCCCGGGAGAACGCCTCGGCCTCGGTGACCGGCCCGGTGTGCCGACCGGGGCCGGTGCCGGCACGGCCTGCGGACTCCTGCGTGCCGATGCCCACGTAGCCGATCACGGTCGCGGTGAAAGCCGCGGCGACAACCGCCGCGACTGTCCGACGGCTGGGCGTACGGCGCCAATTGCGCGTCATGGCTGGGCGGTTCCCCTTCCCCCTGGAACCGGCGCACGCCGTTCGGGCGTTGCCGGGGATGCAGAGCCTGGCCATGCGCGGCGGATCTCCCCGATCCGGACCGGACATGGCGAAGCCAGCTGATGATGACCCATCAGCCGTGTTTCGTCACTGGGCGTAGGCCTGACGAGGCGGGCATCGCCTTCGGGGCCGGGTCCGGTGGCTGCGCGGGCGTGGGTGTGGGAAGGGCGCGGGCCCGGCCCGGTTCACAGGGGGCAGATCGGGTGATAGCAGCCCTGAACTTCACGGCGGGCAAAGGCTTTTGACCGTCTTTCACGCGGCTTGATGCCAGTCGGCCACCTTAGGGGAAAGATCACCTTTGGGGCGCGATGGTCCATATGTGCGCTGTCTCTTGGTGAACGTCCCGGTACGAGGCGTGGTGATGATCACATAAGTCTCCTGGTGGTGGCGTGACTTCACCGACTCCCCACACAATCTCCGCCATCTGATACGCCATCATGCGAGGTCCGCTCCGGTCCCGCTCCGAGTGGTCTGGGGGGACCTCGTTGTTCGGTCGACTTCTCCGTGCCCGCATTCTCAGAACGCGGCTCATGGTCGTACCCACTGTGGGCGCGGCCCTGCTGGTGGGGCTGCTGCCCACCCAGTCGCTGGCGCTCCCGCCCGACCCGGCGACCGCGGAGAAGGGCCGTGCGACCCTGACGCTGGAGCCCTTGGAGAAGGATCCGCCGGTCAGCGGTGAGGTCTTCGACAGGAACATCGAGTCTTTGAAGGTCGAGCTGCCCGAGGACCGGGAGCAGGCCCCCGCAGGCACGACCACCGCGCCTCCCGCGGCCTCCGGCGCGGTCACCTTCGACTCCCCGGTCAGCCCCGCGTCGGCCCGCACCGCCGACGCCGGGCCCGTGGCGCTCACACCGGTGGACGACCTGCCGGTCAGCCTCGGACAGGCTCCGGAGCAGCCGGCTCCGACGGGGACATGGCAGGTGTCCGTCACCGACCACGCCGCGTCCATGGCACAGGGCGTGGACGGTGCCGTGGTCACCGTGCGGGCACCGGAGAGCGGCTCCGTCCCCGTCTCGGTGAAGCTGGACTACTCCGGGTTCAAGAATCTCTACGGTGCCGACTGGGCATCCCGCCTGCGGTTCGTGCAGTTCCCCGAGTGCTATCTGACGACGCCGGACGACGAGGCGTGCCAGCAGTACGCCGAGCTGGAGACAGCGAACGACACCGCGAACGAGTCCATCACCGCGACCGTCGACCCGGCCGCCGACGGAACCGTCGGCACGGCCCTCAGCACTGCCCGGCCGGCACAGCGCGGGGCGCCGTCGGTGATGCGGGCGGCCTACCGCTCCTCGACGCCCGTCGCCGCGGCGGGGGACAGCGCAGTCATCGGAGCCATCGATTCCGGCAACGGCGAGGGAGGCTCGTTCAAGGCCACGCCCCTCGCGTCCAATGGCAAGTGGGAGGCCGGGGGTTCTTCCGGTGCGTTCAGCTGGTCGTATCCGCTCGTCGTACCGCCGGCGCCGGCCGGGCCGGTCCCCAAGGTCGTCTTCAACTACAACTCCCAGAGCGTGGACGGCCGCACCGCCGTGTCGTCGCCGCAGACGTCATGGATCGGCGAGGGGTGGGACTACGACCCGGGGCATATCGAGCGCCGTTACCGCAGCTGTGAGGACGACCGCAAGACGCTCGACGCCGGCACACCCAACAACACGGCTTCCAAGGACAAGACGCCCGACCTGTGCTGGGTGTCGTACAACGCCGTGATGTCACTCGCGGGCAGCACCACCGAGCTGGTGAGGATTGCCGGCGGTGACCCCGAGAGCGCCACCGAGATCTACCGGCCGATGCGGGACGACGGCACCCGCGTCGAGCACCGGGTGGGCGCCACCAACGGCGACAACAACGGCGAGTACTGGGTCGTCACCACCCCCGACGGCACCATGTACCACTTCGGACTGAACAAGGTCGGCGGAGGCCACGCCGATACCGACTCGGTCTCCACGGTGCCCGTCTTCGGCAACCACCCCGGGGAGCCCTGCCATGCCGCCGCGTATGCCGATTCGCGCTGCGGCGCGGGCAAGCAGCAGGCCTGGCGCTGGGGACTGGACAAGGTGGTCGACGTGCACGGCAACGCGATGGTCGTCGACTGGCACCAGTCGATCAACCATTACGCCGTGCGCAAGAAGTTCAAGACGCCCGAGGCGTACGAGCGGGCCGCCTACCCGGACTCCATCGAATACGGCATGCGCGTTTCGGACCTGACGAAGCCGTCCGCCCGTATCGACCTCATGGCCGCCCAGCGCTGCCTCGCGTCCGCCGCGATCTGCGACGGCGCGAACTTCGACAAGACCGACGACCCCGGCGCCTACCGGCCGTGGTGGGACAGCCCCGGCAACCTCAACTGCAAGGCCACCTCGAAGCTCTGCCCCGCCTTCCCCTCGTTCTGGACCCGGCTGCGGCTCTCCGCCGTCACCACCTACGCCCAGCGCCCCGGTACGACCACGCTCCAGAAGGTCGACACCTATACCCTGCACCAGTCGTTCCCCGAGGACTGGTACGACACCTCACCGGGTCTGTGGCTCAACTCCATCACCCGCACCGGATACGGGCCCGGGGACACCACGGGCACCGTCCAGTCCAGGGACGGCGTCAGCTTCGCCCAGTACACCGTCGGCTCCGCCTCGCCACTGCGCGGCCGTCTGAGGGACCGTCAGCTCCCCAATCTCGTCCCCACCGGCAGCGGCGACCAGCGGCCCGGCTTCACCCGGCCGCGCATCGGCACCGTCGCCACCGAGTACGGCGGTGACGTCGAGGTCGAGTACACCGGCGGCTGTGCCGTCGAACCCGCCGAGGACAAGGGCAGGGACAACACCACCTGCTTCCCGCTGCGCTGGTCCCCGGACGGCGAGGAGAAGAAGCCCGCCAAGGCGTGGTTCAACAAGTACGTCGTCGCGTCGGTCACCGAGACCGACAATGTCACCTCGCACGGCAAGCCGGTCCACACGACCTACAAGTACGAGAACCCGGCCTGGTCCAAGAGCGACGACGAGTTCACGCGCGCCGCGCTGCGCACGCACAGCGACTGGCGCGGCTACCGGCAGGTATCCGTCACCCGGGGCAGCAAGTCCTCCTCCCAGATCGGGGAACCACAGTCCCAGTCGTACGGCGTCACCCGCTACTTCCAGGGCGTCGGCGGCGCGGTGAAGGACTCGACCGGCACCCGCACCCTGGTGGCGGACGACGCCCGTCAGTACGCCGGCCTGACCGCCGAGAACATCACATACGCCGACTCCGACGGCCGCGTCGTCAAACGCACCCTGAACTACCCCTGGTCCGAGCAGACGGCGTCGCGGCCCCGCGAAGGGGAGGACGGCACCACGCTCACCCCGCTGCTCGCCCACCGTGGAGGCATCAAGCGCATCGATGCCATCCAGACGGTCGACGACAGTTGGCAGGCCGTACGCACACTGGCCGAGGTGGACGAAACCTATGGTCTCCCGGTGCAGGTCGAGACCATGGTCGTCAAGCCCGACGGCACCGGTGAGAGCCTGTCCCAGCACACGTGCACCCGGACGAGCTATGTGCACAATCCCGCGGACTGGCTGATCGGTCTCCCCAAGGAACAGCGCACCACCGCCACCACCTGTGCGGCCTTCGACACCGCGGATCCCGCCACCGAGCTCAAGAGCTCACGGCGTATCTCCTACGACGACCTGGCATACGGCGCCGCTCCTACGAGGGGGCTCGCGACCGGTGTAGCGGAGATCAACGGAGCCGGCACGGCCCACTCCGTGGTCACCAGCACCTCCTACGACCCGCTGGGCCGTGTGCGCACCGTTACCAAGCCGGGCGCCGGAACCACCGAGACCCAGTACGTTCCCGGTGACACCGGAGGACCGGTCACCTCCATGAAGGTGATCAACACCCTGGGACACACCACCACCACGACGTTCGATCCGGGCCGTGCGCTCGCGCTCACCGTCACGGACGCCAACGGCCGTGTCTCGCGCACCGAGTACGACGGTCTCGGCCGGCTGGTCAAGGGCTGGTCCGCGGCACGGTCGACAGCGCCGACACCGGACGTGGAGTTCGGCTACCAGGCGGCCGTCGCCACGCCCGACAGGACCCGGCCCGCCGCCGTCACGATGAAGTCCCTCAAGGACGACGGCTCCTACGCCACCCAGGTCACGATCTACGACGGTCTGATGCGCGAGGTCCAGAGCCAGTCCGAGGCCCACGGACCCGGCCGCATCATCGTCGACACCACCTACAACGACCAAGGTCTGCTGTACGAGAAGACCGGCGGCTATCTCGTCAAGGGGCAGCCGGCCGGCGATCTCTTCGAGCCCAGGTCGAACACGCTGATCCCCAACTGGACCAAGACGCGTTACGACGGCCTCGGCCGCCAGGTCCGCCTGTCCACCTACCACGGTCAGGACTTCAAGTACGCCGCCTACACCTCGTACACCGACACCAGCACGTTTGTCGATCCGCCCGGCTCCACCGCCCCGTCCAGCAAGTCCTTCACCGACGCCCTGGGCCGTGTCACCTCCGTCCAGCACTACACGAACGCGGACAACAGCGGGCGGCGCGTCACGTCGTACGCCTACGACAAGCGCGGCAACCGTGAGAAGGTCACCGACCCGGCCGGCAACGTCTGGTCGTACACCTACGACGCCCGGGGCCGTGTCACCGCCGCGACCGACCCGGACACCGGCACTACCAGAACCGGCTACGACGACGCCGACCGCCCGGTCAAGGTCGACAACGCGCGCCAGCAGTCGACCTACACGCAGTACGACGACCTCGGCCGGGTGACCGCGGTCCGCGAGGGGTCGCCGACAGCCGCCCCGGCCAAGGAGTTCACCTTCGACACCCTGCCCGGCGCGCTGGGACAGCCGGTGGCCGCCATCCAGCACGACGCCTCCGGTGACTACATCTCCCGGGTCACCGGTTACGACGCCGGTTACCGGCCCACCGGGCGCGAGACCGTGATCCCGGCGAACTCGATGACCACCGGTGTTTCGGGCACCTACGCCTACGCGTACAGCTACAGCCTCACGGGACGCCCGCTGACGGTGACGATGCCCGCCAAGGGCGGACTCGCGAGCGAGAAGGTCGTCACCCGCTACAACGAGGACGGGCTGGCCGAGTCCACGTCCGGGCTCTCCTGGTACACCTCGAACGCCACGTACTCGCCCTACGGCGAGGTCCTGCGTACGGTCTCCGGAGCCCAGCCCTACCGGGTCTGGACGACCAACTTCGTCGACGCGCACACCGGCCGCCTCCAGCGCACGGTGACCGACCGGGAGACCGCCTCCCCGCACGCGATCAACGACAGCTACTACTCGTACGACGCCTCCGGCACGATCACCTCCAACGCCCGCAGGCTCAGCGGCTCCACCGGTGCCGTCTGGGACAACCAGTGCTTCACCTACGACGTGTTGGGCGAGCTGGTGAACGCCTGGACGTCCGGCGTCGAGCCCGCGGGCAACGGCACCGGGTGCACATCGGCGAGTGGCACCACATGGGGATATCGCACCGACGCGGCCCCCTCCTCCGGCCCGGTCGCCGACGCGCCCGACGCGGAGTCGGACGCCGACGCGCCCGACCCGGCACTCGCGGCGGCTCTGGCCGCGGCGGCACCGGCCACGGG
>NZ_FMDK01000633.1 GCF_900091995.1 Streptomyces sp. MnatMP-M17 | reverse complement strand
CCCGGCGAGGGCTGAGAGGCTCGCCGGGAGCCGTGCCGCCGGCGGGCGGTGGTGGCGGAGGGCCGGCGGTGGCGGGTGGCACCGACGCCATGGCCGACGCGGCGCCGTGTTCGTTCTCGATGGCCCGCCCGCCGCCCTTGACCAGAGTGGTCCCGCCCACGTACTGCTCCCCTCGTCGCACCTGCGCGGCGTCATTCTTCACATTGCACGCCAAGCAGGAGCAAGCGGAAGGCTTTGCGGCTGAACGAGGTTGTGACGGGGGCGGGTTGAGCGGCAGAGCGTGCGCCATGGCGCTCATCAGGGGCTTTCCCGCGACGTGTCACGCGGGGGGCGCGCAACGGCGCCGCGGGGAAAACCACTCGAAACGGTGACCTCGGCGATGACGCGCCGAGACCGGCCGGGACGAGTCGTGCGGACGGTGAACCGACATGGGCCGACGGTGAACCGACTTCGAGCGGACCGGGAGGACCGGGAGGACCAGGTGGACCTAGAGAACGAGGAGGACGGGAGAGCCGGGCGCTACTTCCCGGCGCCCGCGCCGTTCCCGGACTGCGACGTGGTCTCCGTCTCGGCGGCGAGCCGCTCCAGGATCACGTCGTAGATACGTCCCAGGCCCTTCGGCGCGAAGGTGCGCTCGAAGAAGCCGCCGATGCCGCCGGCGCCGTCCCACACAGAGGTGACGACGGCCTTCGAACGGCCTTCTCCGGCCGGTGTGACGGTCCAGGTGGTGACCATCGAGGAATTGCGGTCCTTCTCCACGAGCCGCCCGTCGCTCGGCTCCGTCACCTCCAGCAGACAGTCACGTACCCGCTTGCTCGTGGCCTGGAGCTTCCAGTGGACCAGGCTGCCCTCGCCGTCGCCGCCCTCCCGCACCTCGTACTCGCTGAACTGCGAGGGCAGCAGCTTCGCGCGGGTGTTCTCGTAGTCGGCCAGCGCATCGAACACTGTCTCCGGGTCCGCCGCGATGATTCGCTCCGTCGTGGCCTCGACCTGCGCCATGGCTGTTCCTCCAGCACTCGATTTTCGGTGGGGTGCGGCCACCCAACCACCCTCCGGTCCGCGCGCCCAAATCCAGGTCACATGCGATCAAGGGAACATGTGTTCTATTCTGAGGCCAGTGCTACCGAGGAGGTACCCATGCGCTGGGACAATCTGGTCGAGAACACCTCAAGGCCGGGGGCGAACGGGGACATCGCGCTCTTCGGTACGGACGCGGTGACCACCCGGACCTTCGACACTCCCGAATTCCGCGGGATCACGTTCCACGAGGTCCGTGCCCGTTCGATCGTGAACAGGGTGCCGGGCGCGTCCCGTATGCCGTTCGAATGGACGGTGAATCCGTACCGGGGCTGCACACACGCCTGCGTCTACTGCTTCGCCCGTAAGACCCACAGCTATCTGGACCTCGACACCGGCCTGGACTTCGACTCCCAGATCGTCGTCAAGATCAACGCACCGGAGCTGGTACGCCGCCAGCTCGCCTCGCACCGCTGGCAGGGCGCGCATATCGCGATGGGCACGAATGTCGACTGCTACCAGCGCGCGGAAGGGCGCTACCGGCTGATGCCCGGCATCCTCACGGCGCTGCGCGATCGCGCCAATCCGTTCTCCATCCTCACCAAGGGCACGCTGATCCTCCGCGATCTGGAGCTGCTGCGGGAGGCGGCATCCGTCACCGAGGTGGGCGTCTCGGTCTCGGTCGGCTTCATCGACCAGGAGCTGTGGCGCACGGTCGAACCGGGTACGCCCTCGCCCGAGCGCCGGCTCGATGTCGTACGCACGATGGCCGAGAACGGCATCGGCTGCGGAGTGCTGATGGCGCCGGTCATTCCCTTCCTGGGCGACCGGCCGGACCAGCTGCGGGCGACGGTACGGGCGACAGCCGCGGCCGGCGCCACCTCCGTGACACCGCTGGTGCTGCATCTGCGGCCGGGCGCGCGCGAGTGGTTCATGGCCTGGCTGGAACAGCACCATCCGTATCTGGTGGCGCGGTACGAGCGGCTGTACGCGGAGGGCGCGTACGCGCCCAAGTGGTACCAGCGCCGGATCACCCGGCAGGTGCACGAACTGGCCGACGAGTACGGGATCGGCCCGGCGAGCCGCGGCGAGGCCCGGCGTATCACTCCCACCAGGGACGCGGACCGGCCCGCCGTCCCCGATCTGCCGGCCCGCCCGGGCGCCACCCAGCTCACGCTGCTGTGAGACGTACTTCGTCACCGATGTGGGCCATCCGCACGGCGATAGCCGAGGTGCGTTACGCGAGAGCGCCGAGCGCGTCCTCGGCCGCGGTGCTCAGCCTTGGATGATCCCGGGCCGCTTCCAGTACGGCGCGGGCCCGGGCGTCCCCGAGGCGGCCCAGACCCTCGACGCAGGCCAGCGCCACCCTCCAGTGCGGTTCGTCGGGAGCCAGCAGCCGCTCCAGCGTGGTGATCAGCGCGGGTACGGACTCGGGGGCGCGTAAGGCGGCGAGCAGCCGTACGGGATGCAGCGCGTAGGCCGTACGGAGCGCATTGGTGGCGAGCGCGGCGGCGGCCCTGGGAGTACGCGGATCGCCGAGCCCGGCGAGGGCGCAGGAGGCGGAGACACAGCGCTCCGGATCGCGGTGGTTGAGGAGCAGCACCAGCGTCTCGAAGGCCCGCCGGTCACCGGCGCGGCCGAGCCGGAACGCGGCGATCTCCCGTGCCCACAGCGGCCGTTCACGCTCGGTGAGGACGGCGGCCAGCTCTTCGGTGTCCTCGGTGGCGATGAGCCGCTCGCACGCCTCGGAGCCACCGGACTCGTCCCGCACCCGGTCCACCAGCGAGCGGAAGTCCTCATCCATACGGCCCAGCGTATCGACGCCCACGAGGCTCCACCGACCTCGCCGTACCGGCGGTCCGGCACCACCGTCCGGCCCGCCATCGTGATGCGGCGCACAGAGACCCAGCTATGGCGCGCTCGTTACTCGTCCGTTAATCTCAAATGAGCGGGAAACCCCCGTGGCTCCCGACGGCCTGGTGACGCAGCCGTCGTGAGCGCTGTCGGTTCAGCACCTTCGCGGTCCGGCCCGTCCGGACCGTCCGTACGGCGCGGCTCCGGAACAGAGTCCGCCGATCACCACCGCGATCCGCTTCAGCACGCGCGCTCTTGCCGCGCTCCGGCGCCGTTCTCCGCGCGCCTCGCCTTTTGTGATCCTTCGTGCCTCTCCTCAGTCGTCACTCATCCTCTGGAGTCCCGTGATGGACATCCCTCTCTCCACCATCGCCGTCGTCGGTCTCGGCACCATGGGGACCGGTATCGCCGAGATACTCGCCCGCGCCGGCCGTGAGGTCGTCGGCATCGACATCAGCGACACGGCCGCCGCCCAGGCCGTGACCTCGCTCGAAGCGTCCACCGCGCGGGCCGTGGAGCGCGGCCGGCTCACCGGGGAGGAGCGGCGCACGGTCCTCGCCCGGTTCCGTACCTTCTCCGATCTGCACGCCGCCGCCGGCGCCGATCTGGTGATCGAGGTGGTCCCGGAGTCGTACGAGACGAAGCAGCGGATCTTCCGCGCGCTGGACGGCATCGTCGGTCCCTCGACGATCCTCGCGACCGGCACCAACGCACTGTCGGTGACCCGGCTGGCCGCGGACTCCGCGCACCCGGAGCGCGTGCTCGGCCTGCACTTCTTCAATCCGGCACCGGCGATGAAGCTGGTCGAGGTGGTCTCCTCGGTCCTCACCGCGCCACGGGCCGTGGCAGCCGTCACCGCGCTCGCCCAGGAGCTGGGCAAGGAGCCGGTCGCGGTGGGTGACCGCCCGGGCTTTGTCGCGGACGGTCTGCTCTTCGGCTATCTCAACCAGGCCGCCTCGATGTACGAGGCCAAGTACGCCTCCCGCGAGGACATCGACGCGGCGATGAAGCTGGGCTGCGGGCTGCCGATGGGACCGCTCGCGCTGCTCGATCTGATCGGCGTGGACACGGCCCGTACGGTGCTGGAGGCGATGTACGCGGCCTCGCGCGACCGGCTGCACGCGCCCGCGCCGGTCCTGAGACAGCTCAGCCAGGCCGGGCTGACCGGCCGCAAGTCCGGGCGCGGCTTCTATACGTACGAGGGTCCCGGCAGCGGCACGGTGGTGCCGGACGCCCTGACTCCGGCGGACGCCCTGCCCTCGGCAGACGCGCTTACTCCGGCAGACGCACCGACCTCGCCGGACGCCGGCCGGCCCGACCGGCCCCAGAGCCCGGCCCGGCCCGTCCGCTCCGTCGGTGTCGCGGGTTCCGGCACCATGGCGAGCGGGATCGCGGAGGTGTTCGCCAAGGCCGGTTTCGATGTGGTGCTCGCGGCCCGCAGCCCGGAGAAGGCCGCGGACGCCACGGCCCGCATCGCGAAGTCCCTCGCCCGCTCCGTGGACAAGGGCCGGCTGACCGCCGAGGCGCGCGACCAGGCCCTGGCGAGGATCACCGCGGCGGACTCCCTGGACGCCCTCGCCGAGGTGGATCTCGCCGTCGAGGCCGTGGCCGAGGACCTGGAGATCAAGCGGGAGCTCTTCGCCACGCTCGACAAGGTCTGCCGGCCGGGCGCGGTCCTGGCCACCACCACCTCCTCGCTGCCCGTGGTCGCCTGTGCCCGCGCGACCTCGCGCCCGCAGGATGTGATCGGGATGCACTTCTTCAATCCGGCGCCGGCGATGAAGCTGGTCGAGGTGGTCCGTACGGTCCTGACCGCCGACGATGTCCACGCCACCGCCCGCGCGGTGGCCACGGCCGTCCGCAAGCATCCGGTGGACTGCGGCGACCGGGCCGGTTTCATCGTGAACGCGCTGCTGTTCCCGTATCTGAACAACGCGATCAAGATGGTCCAGGAGCACTACGCCACGCTCGACGACATCGACGCCGCCATGAAGCTGGGCGGCGGCTATCCGATGGGTCCCTTCGAACTGCTCGATGTGGTCGGTCTCGATGTGTCACTGGCCATCGAGCGTGTTCTGCACCGCGAGTTCCGCGATCCGGGCCTGGCTCCGGCACCGCTGCTCGAACATCTTGTGGCCGCGGGCTGTCTCGGCCGCAAGACCGGGCGTGGCTTCCGCGAATACGCCCGGCGCTGATCATGTTCCCGGCGCCGGGGAGCGCTCTCCAGCGCCGATGCAGTACGTTCACCTCATGTCCCAGCCCGCCAAGTCCTCCCGTACGAGCACCAGGTCCGACGTTCCGGAGAGTGCCGCAGGCACCCGCGCCGCCGCCCAGCGGCTGAAGATGCGCCGGGAGCTGGCGGCGGCGGCGATGGAACTGTTCGCGACCAAGGGGTACGAGGCGACGACCGTCGACGAGATCGCCGCCGCGGCCGGTGTCGCCCGCCGCACCTTCTTCCGGCACTTCCGCTCGAAGGAAGAAGCGATCTTCCCGGACCACGACGACACGCTCGTACGGGCGGAGGCGGTACTCAACGCCGCGCCGGCGCACGAGCATCCGCTGGACACGGTCTGCCGGGGCATCAAGGAAGTCATGCGGATGTACGCGGCCTCCCCGGCGGTCTCCGTGGAGCGCTACCGCCTCACCCGTGAGGTGCCCACGCTCCGTGAGCGTGAGATCGCCTCGGTGGCCCGCTACGAGCGGCTGTTCACCCGCTATCTGCTGGGCCACTTCGACGAGCGCGACCACACCGACGGCAACGACGATCCGCTGCTGGCGGAGGTGGCCGCGTCCGCCGTCGTCACCGCGCACAACCATGTCCTGCGCCGCTGGCTGCGGGCCGGCGGCCAGGGCGATGTGGAGGCGCAGCTCGACCACGCCTTCGCGATCGTGCGCGAGACCTTCGGCGCGGGTATCGGCGCGGGCCGGACCATCGGCGGCAAGCCGCAGCACGCCGCGG
>NZ_FMDK01000281.1 GCF_900091995.1 Streptomyces sp. MnatMP-M17 | reverse complement strand
CCGGTGCGCTGCTCGTGAGTGTGCTGCTCATAGGTGCGCCGCTCGTCGGTGCGGTGGTGTCTGTCGGTGGAGCGGTGTTCGTCGGCGCGGTGGTGTTCTCCTGTGCGGTCATCGACCGGTTTCCTCTCCTGGTGGGGGACCGAGCGGGGAGTGGTACGGGAATCGGTGTACGAGGTCGTGCGGGAGGCGGCTCGGCACGCGGAGCGCGTCGAGCCGGGTTCGGTGGTGGATCAGCCGCCGCTGGAAGCCCGGCCAGTCCCGGTGCGGCGACCAGCCGGTCTCGGCGAGCGCGCAGAGCCGTGGGAACGCCAGATACTCGGCGTGCGCGGCGGTGGGTACGTACTCGCTCCAGAGCTGCGCCTGAGTGCCCAGGACCCGGGCGGCGGCGGCCGGTTCCCAGGCGGCGGGCGCGGGCTCCAGCTCGTACACATCGCGCAGGGACACCACACCGCCCGGCTGACCGGGCGGCTCGTCGGGACCGTCGCTCTGCGGGTAGTCGAGATAGGTGGAGCGGTACGGTGCCATGATCACGTCCTGGCCCCGGCGCGCGGCGGTGAGCCCGTGCTCGGCGGCCCGCCAGGGCACGGCGGTGAAGCCGACGGGCAGATCGCTCCCGGACTCGGTCCAGCCCAGCGGCCGTCGGCCGTTCTCGGTGAGAAAGCCGCCGACGCGCGCCATGAACCAGCCGTGCAGCGCCTCCGGCCCCAAGAGCCCTTCGGCCGCGGCCCGTCGGCGCGCGTCGGGCGAGCGCTCCCACTCGGTGGTGGGGCACTCCTCACCGCCCACATGCACATGCGGCGACGTAAAGGTCTCCATGACCTCGTCCAGTACGGTGCGGCAGAAGTCGAGTACCTGGTCATGGACGCCGAGGACGTTCTCGCACACGCCCCAGCGGTCCCACACCGTGAGTCTGCGCGAGGGCACATTGCCGAGTTCGGGATACGCGGCGAGCGCGGCCCGCGCGTGACCGGGCATCTCTATCTCCGGTACGACGGTGACACCACGGGCCGCGGCGTACGCGACGAGACCGCTGAGCTCCTGGCGGGTGTAAGCGCCGCCGTGCGGCTCGCCGCCCACCTCGGTGAGCTTCGGATACGCGGCGACGGGCATCCGCCAGCCCTGGTCGTCGGTGAGATGCAGATGCAGCACATTGAGCTTGTGCAGGGCGAGCAGATCGGTGAACCGGCGCAGAAAGGAGACCGGCCGGAAGCGCCGGGCCACATCGAGCATGGCACCGCGCCAGGCGAACCGCGGTACGTCCGTGATCTGTACGCACGGCAGCGACCACTCCGTATCGCGCGCCGGTCCGTCCGACAGCGCCTGTGGCGGCAGGAGCTGACGGAGTGTCTGAACGCCGCGCAGCAGGCCCGCCCGGCCGCCCGCGCGCAGCAGTACGGCGTCGGCGCCGACGGTCAGCCCGTATCCCTCCTCGCCCAGTCCGCCGAGGGCGGGATCGAGGACGAATACGATCCGGCCGTCGTCGGCGCCCGGCAGCGGCAGTCCGGTGGCGGGAGCGAGCAGCGTACGGAGCAGGGCGGCGGCATCCTCGGCGCCGCCTGGGGCCGCGCGTACCGCGGTGTGTTCGTCGAGTGTGAACTTCCCTGGAAGCGGGGCCAGTTGGGACGGCCGTGGCACGAGCTGGAGTCCGGCGCGGTGTGCGGCGGTCGTGGGGGTGGTCATGACGGTGGTCTCCTATCCCTTGACGGCGCCGCTGGTCATCCCGGAGGCGACCCGTCCCTGAAGGACGAGGAAGAGCACCAGAACGGGCAGGGCGAAGAGAGTGGAGGCGGCCATCGTGGCGCCCCAGTCGGTGCCGAAGACATTGGAGAACGAGGACAGCCAGACCGGGAGGGTGCGGTCGTCCTGGTTCTTGATGATCAGCATGTTGGCGAAGGCGAACTCGTTCCAGGCCGTGATGAATCCGAAGAGCGAGGTGGCGAGCAGTCCGGGAGCGAGCAGCGGCAGGGTGATCCGGCGGAAGGCGACCGCGCGGGTGCAGCCGTCGACCTGGGCCGCCTCCTCCAGCTCGACCGGGATGGCGGTGAGGAAGCCGCGCAGGGTGACGATGGTGAAGGGCAGAGTGATCATGAAGTAGATCAGGGTGAGCATCGACAGCTTGTCGAGCATGCCGGTGTCGCGGGCGATGACATACATCGGGATCAGCAGCGCTTCCCAGGGCGCCACTTGCGCGATGAAGACCATGAGGATGAAGCCTCTGCGGCCCTTCCAGCGCAGCCGGGCCACGGCGAACGCGGCGCCGAGGGCGACGATCAGCGCGAGCAGCACACAACCGGCCGTGACGGCGAGGCTGTTGCGCCAGAAGAGCCAGAATCCGTCCGCCTGGACGGCCTTGGTGAAGTGGTCGAGAGTGACCGAGGTCGGCAGGAACAGCGGTGTCTCGGACTGGATGTCCCGGGTCGGCTTGAAGGCGGTCAGCACCATCCAGTAGACGGGGAAGACGGAGAGGACGAAGACCAGCAGCGCGGCGGCGTGCAGCGGAAGCCGTCGTATCCGGGGTCGTATCCGGGCGCGGCTGACCAGGCTCGTGGAGGTCCGGCTCACAGCTCGGCCTCCTGCCGGAACATCTGACGGAAGTAGACGACCAGCACCGCCACGAGCAGCAGCACGGTGATGGTGGAGGCCGCCGCTCCCAGGTCGTAGCGGTGCAGGGACCGCGCGACGCGGTAGGCGTAGACGGGCAGTGTGGTGGTCGCGTCGCCGGGACCGCCCTTGCTGATGGCCCAGATCTGCGCGAAACACCGGAAGACCCAGATGACTTCGAGACAGAGCACCAGCGCGAAGAGCGGTCGCAGCACGGGCAGGGTGACGGAGCGGAAGATCCGGGCCGCGCCCGCGCCGTCGAGCCGCGCCGACTCGTACAGCTCCGCGGGGACGGTGAGCAGCGCGGCGTGCAGGGCGATGGCGGCGAACGGCACGGACTGCCAGACGACGAGCAGCACCAGGATCACAAAGGTGGCGCTGCCGTCGGCGAACCAGGAGTAGTTCTCGTACGACTCGAAGCCGAGCCGTACGAGCAGCCAGTTGACCACTCCGAGCCGGGACGAGAACAGCCACTGGAAGACCGTGGTGGTGGCGATGACCGGGCTGGCCCAGGCGAGCACCAGACCGCTCATCACCAGCAGCCGCATCCGCCGGCCGAGATGCTGGAGCATCAGCGCGACAAGCGTGGCCAGCACCATGATCAGGACGACATTGACCGCGGTCCACCAGAAGGTCCGCCGTACGACCTCCCAGAACACGGAGTCGTCCAGGATCTCCCGGTAGTTGGCGAGCCCGGCGAACGGAGCGCCGCCGTGGATGAGTTGGCCCATTCCGTAGGTCTGGAATGAGATGACCAGATTGCGGACGAGCGGATAGACGAGCAGATACGCGGTGCCGAGCACGGTGGGCGCGATCAGCAGATACGGCCACAGGGCCCTGGGTATCCGGCCGGCCTCGGGTGTGGCCCCGGGTGTCCGGCGGGCCCTGGCTGCCGTCCTCATGAGCCGAGCGTCTTGGTGATGCTGTCGGACGCTTCCTTCGCGGCCTTCGCGGGATCGGTTCCGGTGAGCACCGCGGTCATGTACTGCTTGATCGGATTGGTGGCCTCGACGGCGGCCCACTGCGGCGAGTTGGGAGTCGCGCGGCCCCGCGCGGCGCCCGCGGCCATCGCCACCGTGCCCTCACTGCCCTGGACCGCGCCCGCGAGCGAGGTCCTGTTGGGAACATAGCTCATGGTCTTCGCCATGTCGGTCTGCCAGATGTCGCCCGCGAGCGCCTTGATCACCTGATAGGCGGCGTCCTGGTGGGCGGAGGCCTCCGGGACGATCAGATCGGAGCCGCCGGTGAAGACCGCGCCCGGTTCGCCCGCCGTCCTGCCCGGCACCGGGAAGAAGCCGATCTTTCCCTTCAGCTCGGGATTGGTCTCCTCGATGATCTTCGCTCCGCCGGGTACGGAGATGATCTGGGCGACGTCCCCCTTGGCGAAGACCTCCGCCTGCGGCGGTTTGGCCTCGTCGGAGTCCTTGGGTCCCTTCCCGAAAGCCTGGAGACGCCGGTAGAAGTCCATCCCGGCGAGCGCCTGAGGAGTGTCCAGCGCGCCCTTCCAGGCAGCGCCGGACCGTACGGCGAGATCGCCGCCCCGGTCCCAGATGAAGCCGGCCAGCGTGTACCAGTTCTGGCCCGGCAGATAGATGCCCTGGACCTGGCCCTTGTTGAGCTTCGCGGTGTCCGCGAGCCAGTCGTCCTGGGTGGCGGGCGGCGAGGTGATCCCGGCCTCGGCGAAGTGGTCCTTGTGGTAGAGGACGACCCGGTTGGCCGCGTACCAGGGAATGCCGTACTGCTTGCCGTCGATCTTCCCGGGCTCCGCGAGCCCGGGAAGCCAGTCCGCGCCGGACAGGTCCTCCGTACGGTCGGTGAGATCCTTGACGCCGCCGCTGGCGGCGTACTGGGCGACCTGCGTGTTGCCGACCTCGATGACATCGGGCGCGTCGGTGGAGGCGAGGGCCGCGGTGACCTTCTCGCCGATGCCGTCCCACTCCTGGATCTGGATGTCCAGGGCGATGTCCTTGTGCCGCCGCTCGAAGTCCTCGGTGAACCGGGTGAGGAAGTCCTCGGTGACGCTGTCCTTCATGATCCAGACAGTGAGCTTCTCCGGGCCTTCGGCACTGTCGGAGGAGGAGCCGCACGCACTGACGGCCAGGGTCGCCGCGAGCGCTGCGGCGCCGGCGATGAAGCGGATCTTCACGGGCCACCTCGATAGGGATTTACCAATTGGTCAACTGGTAAGGTGTGTGCCCAGAAGGTGGCATGGACCAATGTCGGCGTCAAGCCCCCGGAAAGCAGGCGCTGTTCGCAGGCATTGCTCGCAGGTGCCCGCAGCTGTTCGCAGTGAACGTGCCGTTCGCTTGGTTACGATGGTGTTTACCAGTTGACCAGTCGGGGTCATATCTGGGTCATCGGGTACAGAAGCACGAGGGACGGAAGAGGTCATGCCCATGGGGAGCGGCTCGTCGGGTGGCTCGTCAGGTGCCGTACTCAAACGTGAGCGCGTACGGGAGTATCTGCTCGGCCTGATCGAGTCGGGCAGTGCGGGCGACGCGATCCCGTCCGAGCGCACCCTCTGCGCCGAACTCGGTGTCTCCCGTCCGACCTTGCGCACCGCGGTGGACGAACTCGTCGCCACCGGACAGCTCGTCCGCGAACACGGCCGCGGCATGTTCGTCGCACCCGCGAAGATCACCCAGGAACTCACGCCGGAGGACACGGCGTTCGTCGTTCCCAGGGCCTCCGGCACCTGGTCCAGCCGCGTCCTGGAGCGCACCACGTTCCAGGCGGGCGCCCGGATCGGCCGCAAGCTGCGCGTCTCGCCCGCCACGGAGCTGATCTATATCGCCCGGCTGCGGCTGGTCGACGGCTCGCCCATCGCGATCGAGCATCTCCACATCCCGGCCGAACTCGCTCCCGCCCTCACCCCGCAGGAGCTGGAGTCGGGCGAGCTGTACGACCATCTGAGGGAGCATCACCAGCTCTATGTTCACGAGGCCACCCAGTCCATCGAGCCGACGGTGGTCAGCGAGTCCGAGGCCGCGGTGCTGCGTGTCCCGGTGCTCTCTCCCGCCCTGCTCATCGAACGCCTGACTCTCGACACCTCGGGCCGTCCCGTCGAGTACGTCCACTCCCTCTACCGCGGCGACCGCTACCGGATCGTCTCCCGGCTGGCCCTGGGCACCCGGCCGTCCCATCCCCATCCTCATCCCCGCCCACGCCCGGACGGCCACCATCCGGGCATTCCGCCGGGCGACTTCGCCCACGACGGCATCATCACCTCGTCCACCACCGGTGATGCATACTGACCGCAGCTTCCGACGGCCCACCGTCCTACGGCTCACCGGGAGGGCCCGTGCGCGACACCCGTTCTCCTCACCCGGTGCTCAAGCGGGAGCGGGTACGGGAGTATCTGCTCGGCCTGGTCGACACCCGCGGGCCCGGCGACGCGATTCCGTCCGAGCGCACGCTCTGCGCCGAGCTGGGCGTATCGCGGCCCACGCTGCGGGCGGCGGTGGACGAGCTCGTCGCCACCGGACTGCTGGTCCGTGAACACGGCCGCGGCATGTTCGTCGCACCTGCGAAGATCACCCAGGAGCTGGTCGCCGAGGACCGCTCCGCCGTGGCGCCCAGGGCGCCGGGCGCGTGGTCGGCCCGGGTGCTGGAGTTCCGTACGGTCGGCGCGGGCGCGCGGGTCGGACGCAGACTGGGGCTCTCGCCCGCCGCCGAGGTCGTCTATGTGGCCCGGCTGCGGTTCGTGGACGGCGGGGCCGTGGCCCTGGAGTATCTGCATCTGCCCGCCGAGCTGGTCCCGGGGCTGACACCGGCGCGGATGGAATCCGGCTTCTACGCCTATCTGCGCGAGGAGGGGCGGATCACGCCGGCCGAGGCCGTGCAGTCGATCGAGCCGACGGTGCTGAGCGAGGACGAGGCGGCGCTGCTCGGCGTACCGGTGCTCTCACCGGCGCTGCTGTTCGACCGGATCACCTCGGACGCTTCGGGCCGGCCCGTGGAGTATGTGCGCTCCCTCTACCGTGGCGACCGCTACCGGATCGTCTCCCGGCTGGCCCTCGGGACCACGGCGGAGGACCGGCCGGCGCCGGACGCCTCGCGGAGCGCCGCGTGGTGGGGCACGGTGGAGTGAGAGCCGTGGCGTACGACGCACGAACGCGTGCGGGGCGTACGAGGAGAAGGGCGAGCCCATGTCCCACCACACCCACACCCATCACACGTACCGGGTCACCGAGATCGTCGGCACGTCCCACGAGGGAATGGACGATGCCATCCGCAACGGCATCGGCCGTGCGGCCCAGACGCTGCGCGGTCTCGACTGGTTCGAGGTGACGGAGGTCCGTGGCCATATCGAGGACGGCGACATCGAGCACTTCCAGGTCGGACTGAAGGTCGGGTTCCGTCTCGAAGGCGACGAGTGAGCGCGGACGGACGGGGCGCGGACAGACGGGGAAGCACGGGCGGATGGGGAAGCGCGCGGCCGGTCAGGGTCCGTCCCTGACGCTGCTGCGCGTCCTTGAGGACCTGTGACGTACTGGCCCAGCGGGCGCGCACGACCTGGAAACCCGCGCGTTCGGCCGCGGCGCAGACCAGCTCGTCGTCGTCCACGAGCATCCGGATCTCGCGGTTGCCGCCCAGCCGGCGCAGGATCTCCAGCTTGGTCGTACGGGCGGGCCTGCGGTCGTCGTTACGGCGCATCCAGATCCGGCCCTCGGGCAGACCGTGCTCGGCCAGCCAGGCCACGGTGTCCGCGCGGCTGCGCTCGGGCCGGCCGGTCAGATACATGACCTCGCACTCCTCGGCCGCTTTCAGCACCAGCCGTACGCCCTCGGCCAGCGGCGTGTCCTGCCCGGCAGCGGCGAAGAATCCGGCCCAGTCACGAGGCGCCCGCTCCAGGAAATGCTGGCGGTGACCGGTCTCCGCGAGGGTTCCGTCCAGATCGAACACGGCCAGCGGCCTGCTGCTACGGTCCATGCCGACCAGCCTAAGTGCTCTCCCGGGCCCCGGGAATCCTGGTACGAGCAGGGCGTTGAGTCCTGTGTGAGCACCGTAGCGAGCATTCCATTCTCCGTACTGGACCGCTCCCGCACCCGGCAGGGCCAGGACGGGCCGACGGCACTGCGCGACACCGTGCGGTTCGCGCGGCGGATCGAGGCGCTCGGCTACCACCGGTTCTGGGTCTCCGAGCACCACAGCGTGCCGGGAGTCGCCGGCTCCGCGCCGACCGTACTCGCGGCGGCCGTCGCCGCCGCGACCTCGACGATCCGCGTC